>CAXTEW010000111.1:0-9303 GCA_964243175.1 uncultured Acidobacteriaceae bacterium | reverse complement strand
TCCGCGTATCCAGTCCGCTGTTGCCGTACTCGCCCTTGAAGTTCGTACTATCCTGGGGCAGCAAGCTGCGCGATTGCGACACCTCATCCAGGCTGTGACTCCAGGTATAACTCGCCTGCGATGTAATGCCGTGGTAGTTCGCCAGTCGCAGCGTTGCCTGCAGCGAGTTATAGTTCCCCGTGGCGAAAGTGCCGAGCTGGTTGATATTGCCATAGGTGGGATATTGCGCGGAGTAGGGACGGCTTTGCTGCTGCGTAAATGCCTGGGCCGTGGTGCTGGGGGAACCGGTAGGAGCAAGCGCCGCCTGGTTGATGTCGATCGTGGCCAGCAGCTTGCGCGACTCATTGCCAACGTAGCCAAGCTGCGCGACAACCTTCGAGCCAAGACTCTGCTGCACATTGAGGTTGTAACTCATGACATAAGGTGTGGCGAAGTTCTGCGCCACGGTGAATGCCCCACAGGGACTTACATTGATAGGCGTCACCACACAGCTTGCCTGCGCCGCCGAGGGAAAGATCTGCTGGCCGGCCGCAATCTTGTAGAACGGCTTGCCAATGGTGAAAAATGGATCAGGACCGGCTGGATTCGCTTCCACCCCGATGGGTGAACTATTGCTGGTGTGGTTGTTCAGGAAGGCGCTGGTCACTGGCTGGTCGAAGTACACTCCGAAGCCACCGCGGACCACGGCGGTTCCACTGGCTGCCGGCTGGTAGGCGAAGCCGACCCGGGGGCTCACATTCTTCCAGTCTGCCGGATAAATCGAGTCCAGGCCATTGCCCTGGAAGACAATGCCGCGCGCCGGCAGGAACACCGACAGATCCTGTTGACCGTCATGCAGCGGTCCTTCGTAGTCGTACCGGACCCCGTAGTTGAAGGTAAGTCGCGATCGAAGTCGCCAGGCGTCCTGTGCGAACAGGTCGAAAGTATTAATAAAGACCTGGCGCTTCGGGTTTCCAGTCGCAAGGGATAGTGTATCTACGTCTCCGGCGAGAAAGTCGGCCAGCGACTTGATGTTGTTATCGCTGACGGTCTGGTCTTTCCACGGCCCCTGGGTGCCAGTGAAGTTGAAGAGGCCGGTCGCGTTGCCGGTGTTGAATGCATCGATCTGCGCCTGCCGGTATTCTCCTCCAAAGCGAAGGTCATGCTTGCCCTTCGACCAGGAGACTGTATCCGTCAGGTGGCCGGTGATATCGTTTCGTCCCGACGGGGCTACAATGCCAACCGCATCGAAGCCGGATATGCGGATATGCGGTGCTACCGAGGGATAACTGCTTCCCGTGATCAGGCCGGTCTGGGCTATGTCGAAGCCGGTGTCATTGTCGTTGAAAATCTGGTTGAAATAATTCACGCCGAGCAGCAGCTGGTTAGCTACGGTCGCTGACAAGGTCGAGTTCAGGACGATCGCGTAGTTCTGCACATGGATCGGCGCGACCTCATAGTAGTAAATTAGCTCCGAGCCCTCGGGAGCCGTCTGACTGCCCTGCCCCGCGAACCAGTGCACGGACAGGTTGTTCTTCGAGTTCACCGCGTAATCCAGTTTGATCAACCCGTTGTAGCTGTGCCCGAACTGTGGATTGGGGCTGTTGTAGTTATCGCCGCTCGCCGGCCCAGTCAGTGAGTATGAGGGCCAAAGCGTGTTAAGCAGACTCTGCTGTACCGGGTTCACGGGCACGCCATACTGCGCCAGCAGTTGCTTTGATAAAAGCTGGTAGGCTGCAGAGGGTTCTGTCGCCTCACCCGGCTGCCCGATGGTGAAGTGTTGTGTCTCAAAGGTAACGAAATAGAAGAAGCGGTCACGCAGCACAGGGCCGCCCAGCGAAAAACCTGTATTGTAGTTCCGGTTTTCCTGCTTGGCTTCACCGTAGGAGAGAAAAGGAGAAGGCTCCGCATACGCCTCGTTCCGGTTGTAGTAGTAAGCCGTTCCGTGGATCGCATTGGTACCGGCACGTAGCGCGAGATTCACCGTGCCACCGGGATTGCGTCCTGCTTCCGGCGCTGACTCGGTCTGCACCGAGAACTGTTCCACCGCGTCAATCGGCAGGATAATACCGGCAATACCGTTCACCCCGCCCTGGTTGACAGCAGGGACATTCGCCCACAAGTCGTTGTTATCGATACCGTCGATCTGCCAGTTAATCTGGTCGAAGCGTGTCCCGTTCAAGGACCCCGCGCCCCCGGCGGAGTACCCGGCGAACCCGGGTGTCAGCGCCACCAGCTGCGTAAAGTCCCGCCCACTCAAAGGCACCGCCTCCACAGCCTTGCTGCCCACCACCGTTGTCTGCGTAGACGTGGTTGTATCGAGCGTCAGTGAAGATGCGGACACTTCCACGTTTGTCGATGAGCCTGCGATCCCCAGGTGCACGGGCGCCGTGTAGACAGCTCCAGCAGAAACAGGAACCTGCTCTATCTTCTCCGTCGCAAAGCCCGTCGCAACAACCGTGATCGTGTAGCGCCCAAGTGGAAGGTCATTGAAGGTGTAATCGCCTGCACTCGAGGAAACGGTCGCGTGCACGATGCCAGTCGCATCATCCACGACACTTATCTGCGCTCCCGGGACTGCCGCCTCCGATGCGTCGACCACGGTGCCGTTGATACTGCCGCGAAAGGTTTGTGCGACCCCGGGCGCTGCACTTAGCAGCAGGCTGAGAGAAAGGGGCAGATACAACGCACGATGCTTGGCACCTGGGGACATATAGCTCCTCACTTGCTATGGTGCTTTTGAAGAAACCTTCGCTCCGCGGACGGGGTGAGCTGCACGGGCAAGTGAATAGAACGTAACCTAGATTGTCGTGAGGCGCAATACATTTTCGTACACAATGCAAGAAGCAAAACGGCAGAACCGGCGCTTCCTTCCCGGCAGCTCAGGTCTCGTCAGCGGCTGGAAACGATGCCTGCCTCTTCGCATGCCTGCAGGTAATCGAGCACCATGCTAAGCGGGATCGGTCCGAATTCGGCGGCGACCACGTCGCGGATCGCGCCCACGGTTCGCCTCCCATCGACCAGGTTAAGAATTTCGTAGGCGTACAGCGCACCCCGGTTCTGGGTGTGCGCCAGGCGACTGGGATCGTTGCTCAGCAGCTGGATGCGCCGCACGCGCTCCTGCCCCAGCCGGTCGAGCAGCACGTCATCATTCTGGTATGTCAGCGGCCCGAAGTCGCCGGTACGCCGCGGGATCCTCATCGCGCCGGGCGCCCCGCGCCACGGTGGGAGAGGCGCAGTGCCGCCTGCCCCACGCGCCATCGCCGCGGTGTCGACCATGTGCAACAACTGCTCCGCCTGCGCACTCAGTTCCTGCTCCAGCGACCGGACCTGCTCCGGCTGGACGGGCACATACGCTGCAAACGAGGCCAGCACCGCACGCTCCCGCGTGGCCACCTGCTGGATGATATTCCTCGCTTCGTACCATGCCTCCTCGGGCGGCAGCGTTCCCGTGCGCGCCATCTTTTCTGCGGCTTCACCACTGCTTGCAAGCCGCATCTCGGCTCGTATCTTGAGAAATGGCAACGTGTCCGCAGTTTGCGCTGGTCCAAGCGCCGCATACGTGTAGCCGGCTGCCGCGCCAAGCAGGACGACCCGCCGCAGCTTGGTCGCATCAATCTGCTCCAGCGTGTCGTGATCGGTGTGGATATACATATCCGGCCAATCGCGCAGATACAGGGAGGGTACCGCGATCGTCGATGAATCATAATCATCGTGGTCGCTGCCTTCGGCGTACGGCGTCTCGTCGACAAAGAACTCGTCGCGCGTGCCAGTGGCTCCATCGCGGTTTTCGAGCACCGCGGCATCCGCATCGTGGTTGTCCTCTGCATACGCCGTGGCAGCATCGCGGATTGTTTCTGCAAACAGGTCGCCGACATCTGTTACAAAGCTGGGCAGCGACCACGGAGTCGCTGTTACATGCAGCACAGACTTGTTCTTGAACAGGTCGCCGCCCACCATATCCATGTGGATATCAGCCACCAGGCGGCGACGGGTTTCAGGATGCCGGCTGAGAAACGCCATGGTACCTTCCACCTCGGGGCCCCACAGGAAGCGGAGCGTCCGCGACGGACGCGGCAGGGCTCCGCTCGCCAGCAGCTTGTTCAATACGCGCGCTGACTCCAGGATCGCGACGCAGCCGCTTGCATTGTCATTCGCGCCGGGCCGCTGGTGATCGAGATGACAGCTGTACACCACTTCCCCTGCGTTCGGATCTGTGCCGGGGATGGTTGCAGTCACAATGGTCCAGTGCCCTGGTCCCATTTCGGCCGACACGTGGGCGCTGAGCCGTACCGGTTCCGAACCGCTCAATTTCACTCGTAAGTCGGCTGCCGTCGCGTGCGAAACCATAAAAGCAAAGCCGGTCCGCAGCGCGGGGTCGAGGTGGCCCCAGCGGATCAGCGTGGGATCAAGCCCGGACCAGGCGGTGGCCTGGTTGGGCATGTCGCTGATTATGCCGGCCGCGCCATGTTCCATCACTCCCAGGCGCTGCACGGTGGAGAGCAGGCCGTCCGCGAGCAGGATCTTTCCACGGACATCGCGCCCGGCATAGTCGGCCTCGCTTGTACCAGAACCCACATCGACGAGCGCCGCCTCGGTGTCCGCGCTATGACTGTAATCGGCCAGGTGGATGGGGTTGGTCGCCCAGTCGCCAAGCAATGTGTGGTCCGGGCGCGTCTCCCACAGGCTGGCCGCTTCGACGTGCCACGCGAGGTGCGTCCGCATCAGCCCGTAATGCAACTTGCCATCGATTGGAAACTGCTCGCTATGTGCATCGCTCAGCCCGTACTCTTTCGCGCGCTGCAGCACATACTCCGCGGCCTGGTCAAACTCCGGCATCGACGGCACCCGGTGCAGCCGGGTCAGCGCACGCAGATTCTCATACGCCGCGGCGCCGCTTGCTTCGCTCCGCAGTGCTGCCCATTGCGCTTGAGTGAGAAAAGGCTCCTGCGCATGCAGGGTCGTGATGGTGAGCAGTGCGAGAAACAATGCCAGCCGCTTGAGATAAGTCCCCACGGTAGCTCCCTCCAGGCTTTGCTACTTATCTCGGATCAGCCAGGCAGCAGGGAGCGTCGCCATCTAGATGGCATACACCGTATATCTGCTGGCGAATGTCGCCTCTCTACTGGCCCTGCTTGTAAACCACGCCGCCCTTCATCACAAAGTCGACATGCTGCAGCAGGGAAACGTCGGCTACCGGGTCGCCGTGCACTGCCACCAGGTCGGCATACTTGCCTGCTTCAAGCGACCCTATGTCGCCCTGCATCCGCAGCAGGCTGGCGGCGCCCGCAGTTGCTGCCTGGATCGCCGCGGCAGGCGCCATGCCGTCACGCACCATCAGGGGAAATTCAACCGCGGGATCGGTTGTCCACTGGAATCCTCCCACATCTGTCCCGAACGCGATCCTGACCCCGGCGGCAACTGCCCGGCGCAGTGTCTGCTGATGGATATTCACGATGTCCTGCCACACGGGCGCGCCTGCCGCGGCGCGGCCGGGCGCCACACTTTCCGCTACATAAATTGTTGGCACATAGTAGATCCCTTTCGCGACCATCATGCGCATATCGTCGGGCGCAATGTAGGCTCCATGCTCGATCGAGTCCACGCCCGCCACCACGGCGTTGTGCACCCCTTGCAGACCCATCGCATGCGCGGCAACGAACTTGCGCTCGCGATGCGCCTCGTCGACCGCGGCTGCAAGTTCTTCCGGCGTAAACGTCGGGATATCGTTGAGCACCCCGCCTGCTTCCACGTGGTAGCCGCGGTCCACATAGAGCTTGATCCAGTCGGCGCCGTAGCTGATCTGCTCGCGCACAGCCTTGCGCACTTCCTCCGGGCCATCGACCAGTTGTACGCCGTGCGGCAGGTCCAGCCCTGGCACGTAGCCCAGCAGCGGGTACGCGCCGGTGACATCGAGCGCGCGCGTCGCCACGCGCATGCGTGGGCCCGGGATGATGCCCTGCTCGATCGCATGCTTGACGTCGACATCCGCGTAGCCCGCACCCTCGGTCTCGACATCCCGGATGGTCGTGAAGCCATAATCGAGCGCCATGCGCGCCGCCTGCGACGCACGGATCGCGCGAAATGCCTGCGACTCCTTCAGCAACTGCACATCGTAGTCAGCCGCCGTCACATCGCCGTGCAGCAGCACGTGCGTATGCGCGTCGATAAGGCCCGGCAGGCATGTTTCCCCTGACAGATCGACGGCGCCTGCGGGCGCACTGCCCGCCGGCGCGACAGAGGTGATGCGCTCCCCTTCTATCGAAACGAGCACGTGGTGCAGGGTCGTGCCGTGCGCGGAATCGAACAGCGCGCCGCAGTACACGCTGCGCACCGGAGCAGGGTGCGTGGCCTGGGACCAGGCGGCAGGCGGCACGAGAGCCGGAATACTTGTGGCGCAGGCAAGCAGCAGGAGAGGACACAGGCGAGACATACGGAAAAGTAGCTCATCTCGATGGATACAACAATGTTTTTCTTGCTGAGCCTAGGCGGGACCCTGCTCCGTCCCGGTCTCGCCCGCTCCGCTCAAGACAAACTCAAAACCACGCTGCACCACTGCGCGCGTTTTGGACCCGGTGGCACCGCCACGACCATCCATCGTTTCGCGCGAATCCTGGCCGCCGCATCTCGCTTTGTCGCGAGAGTCACTCCTTCCAAGGCACAGCGGCGACGCGAATCTGCGAGTAGATGAGGTGGTAAGTGGACCAGCCTTGTATGAGAATGTCGCCGCTGGCCAAAATCCGCTGCTTGCCACCGCGCGGCTGCCCTGCCGCAAACGACGGAACTCCAGCGTCACCGCGGGCAACTTACTTCCCTGTGTAGTCCCTGAACAGCGCAGGAAACTGTTCCTGCAGCGCAGCGATCTTGGGTCGGTCACAAACCTGTATGTAGGGATTGTCCGGGTTATGCAACGCGTAATCCTGGTGATACGCCTCCGCTTCGTAGAAGCGTTGCAGAGGAACCACCTGCGTCACGATGGCGTGCGAGTACAGCTTCGCCGTGTCCAGTTGCGCGATGTATGCCGCGCTCAGCTTGCGCTGGGTTTCGCTGGTATAGAAGATGACTGACCGGTACGACGAGCCCACATCCGGCCCCTGCCTGTTCAGCTGCGTCGGGTCATGCGCGACCGCAAAGAATATCTGCAGCAACTGTCCGTAGGTCAGCTGCGCCGGGTCGTAGACCACGCGAACAGATTCGGCGTGCCCGGTATTCTCCTGCGTCACCTGCCCGTAGGTCGCGGTCTGCGCGGAGCCGCCAGCGTACCCTGCCTTGGTCGCGAGGACGCCCTTGACTCGCTCAAACACAGACTGCGTTCCCCAGAAGCAGCCTCCCGCAAACACAGCTGTCTGCTCGCCGTGGGCAGACGTTAGGGCCACATCCTGCTTGGGCGGCGGAATAGACGGCCTGGCAGCGCGGGAGAGCGAGCCGCACCCCAGCGAGGCAAACAGCAGCAAGAGAAAGAAGCGGCGCGTAGCAGGATACGAGCGCATGGAGCCCTCCGATGGAAAGCAACGCCCAAGGCAGGAACCTATTCGACCATCAGCATGACTTCGGTCGACTTGATCAGCGCAGTCACGGTGTCGCCTACCTTCAGGCCCAGGTCTTCTACGCTCTGCCGGGTGATCACGCTCTCGATGAGGTTCTCGCCGACACGCACAGCGACGCTGGCTGTGACCACGCCCAGCTTGATTTCTTCAACAGTGCCATTGAGCTTGTTGCGTGCGGATATCTTCATAGCTCGATTGTACTGAGCGCGGGAGCGCCTCGTATGCACGGCACACCGACCTCGAGCCGGAACGAGGCTCGCGCGCCGGCTTCCCTTTCCGTGGCGGCGAGTGCTTCTTCCGCGCGGCGGCTCAGCAGGATCATCAGCGATGCGATGGTTTTGGAAGATGGCGAGGTGCCTGGGACTAGCTGCGATCCTTACCCCGGGTGATGCGGCGGGCCAGCCGTCGTACTGCGGCCGAGGGCAGGCACGCAATCAGCAGCGCCCCGAAAAAGAACAGGGTGCCCAGCACGCTCAGCAGCGTAATAGCCAGCTTCATGGCCTGCATCTTCTCACAGGCACACCACGCTCCGCACCATGCACCAGGGGATAGCCTCCGCGATCCTGCATCCTACACAGGCAGCACACCCGGAACCGCAAGGGCAGCATTGCCCTGCCACTATACTGGGCTGGCCGGGTTTCCAAGCCCTCGCAGTCCTGCCCCGCCAGCACCGTAACGGCTGTGGGCTTTGCGCCACCACATCTCGCTACCTTGCGTATCGCAGATCTCCGGAGTGTATGACGCTTCGCCAGGGCTTCAGCAACAGACCGCTGCTTCTCTCGATCATTCTCGGTTGCCTGCCGGCAGTGCCGCTTCGTGCGCAGCCGGCAGTCACGGGGGTGCAGGGCTCTGCAGCGCACGCCGCCGGCAGCTCCCTGGCTCCGTGGTTTCTCGCCATGCTGGCGATTGTGGCGCTGGCGCTGGGTGCCCTGCATGCGCTGCAGCAGGAACCATCTGGCAGGCCAGCGGCCGGCGACCCGCCGATACTTGGCACGGTTGCATTGCAAACGGTTGGCCTTTTCGCGCTGGCGGGACTTGCGCTGGTCTTCTCGCGCACCCTGGTCGCCGCGGCCGGGGTTCCCTGGGCTGGCATGCTCGCGGGCCTGGCGATCGCTGCCCGTGGCGGCTACCTTCTCCTCCCCCGGTGGTCCGGCGTCTACCACGCGCATGCGGCGGAGCAGGTTCATCACCACTGGTTCCAGGCCTCGCGGCCGCACCATCACGCAGCATCGGCATGGGCCCGCCTGCTGCGCGACTGCATCCCCTCGCTGCCCGCGCTGCTTGTACTTCTCGCAGGGACAACGCTCCATCAGCCCATCTTTATTGTTGCGCTCGCCGCGGCGTTCACTCTTGGCTTCATCGCCACGAGCCTGAGCCGTGCCGCGGCGGCCGTGGCGTCACCCCCGCCGCAGCGGCAGCGCTGGGTCGCTGCCGCGTCGGCGGCTTCTCTCCTGTGGCTTGGCGTCTCCGTCGCACTGCACGCTTTCGGCGGCACCGGCTTTGGCCTGCACAGCTTCTCGCAGCAGAAGCTCGGGCCCGCCCTGTTTGTCGCGGGTCTCGGACTGGTACTCGGCATCCGCCACTCGACCGATGCCGACCACGTCGTCGCCATCTCGACCATCGTCACCCGGCAGCGTTCCATCCGTGGCGCCGCGATCATCGGCTCACTCTGGGGGCTTGGGCATACCCTCACGATCTTCAGCGTTGGCTGCCTCATTATCCTGGGCGGCGTCGTCATTCCTCCGCGGGTCGGGCTTTCCATGGAGTTCAGCGTTGC
>CAXTEW010000110.1:0-9383 GCA_964243175.1 uncultured Acidobacteriaceae bacterium | reverse complement strand
CGGAGAGCGCTTGCTCTAGGGCAACCGCAGGTCCTTCGACTTCGCTCAGGATGACACTTGGTTTCAGGAGAGAGATAGCCCGGGTCCCTGCCTCGTGCCCGCGCCCTCTTCCGCCTGGCCAGCGATCGCGCTGAAACGCAACCGCGGAAACGCATCCGGGTAATTCTTCTGGATGAATGTAACCATGCCTTCGCGGATGATGCAGCGCAGGTCGAACTGGTCGCTGGAATTGCGCGCGCTGAGCAGGCAGCGGATCTCCATGGTTTTCTCGGAGAGATTCGTCACTTGCAGGGCCTTGATCTTGCGATCCCACAACGGCGATAGCTCCAGCAAGCGGAAGAACTCCTCGCGCATTGCGTCTACTGGTACCGAGTAGTCGACATACAGGAACGAGGTGCCCATCAGGTCGGCGTGCTCGCGCGTCCAGTTCTGGAACGGCTTCTCAATAAAGTAGGTGAGTGGCACAACAAGGCGGCGATAGTCCCAGATCGCGACGATCACATAGGTCGTGGTGATCTCTTCGATCTTGCCCCACTCGCCTTCGACAATGACGACGTCGTCGAGGCGGATTGGCTCGGTGAGCGCGATCTGCAGGCCGGCCAGGAGATTCGACGCGGTTGACTTCGCTGCCGTTGCGAGCACCAGGCTGGCCAGGCCGGCGGAAGCGAGCAGGCCGGCGCCGTAGTGCCAGATGGCCGAGTTCTGGAACAGCGAAAGAATGAGCCCGGCATCGACGACCAGCAGCAGGATGATGACCATGCGGCGCATCAACTGCAGCTGCGTCCGGACGCGGCGCGCTTTCAGGTTATCGGCTGCGGCCGTGTCGTAGCGCAGCAGCATGGCGTCTTCAAACAGGTACACGCCCGACACCATGAGCCAGCCGACAGCCAGGAAGAAGGTGACGCCCAGCCCCTTCTGGATGGTGCCCAGGAGTGGCTCCGCAATCGGCAGAAATGGCACCACGATGCCGACAGCGGTCAGCATGATGACCAGCAGGGCAGGGCGGCGCAGGCGCGTCACCGCAATGCGGATCAGCGCCGGCGCTTCCACTCCCTTATCCCTTCGGAAATGGGTGAGCAGCCGGAAAACCAGTGCATGCACCGCGAAAGCAACTGTTAGCGCCGCGCAGACCGCGACCGCAGCCATGGCGACTTGCAGGTGGTGGGTGCTCAGGGTTTGGGGCGGCGAGGGAGCGACGGTGACGGGAGTTCTCAAGGGGTATCCCCGGGGGCAGCGGCGGCACGCTGATAATCGCCGCTTTTGCCGCCCTGCTTGCGTACCAGCTGCACGTGGCGGATCGTGATGCCCTTGTCGAGCGCCTTGCACATGTCATACACGGTCAGTGCCGCGACCGATGCTGCGGTCAGCGCTTCCATCTCAACGCCCGTATTCGCGTTCGTCGCAGCGACTGCCCGGATCGCGACACCCTCCCCGGTAATCACCGCCGTGACATCAAGAAAGGACAGCGGCAGCGGGTGACACATGGGGATAAGCTCGCTGGTTCGTTTGCCGGCCTGGATGCCGGCGAAGCGGGCGACCTCGAGCGGATTCCCTTTGGGATTGCGCGGCAGCGCGGCCAGCACCGCGGCGGATAACACCACAAAGGCTTCCGCTTCTGCTTCGCGGCGCGTCGCCGTTTTGGCGCTGACATCGACCATGCGCGCTTGGCCCTCCGCATCGTAGTGCGAGAGGGTTTGCGCAGCGTCGGGCGCTGCTGGCTGCTTTGATTCGCTCATCTCCCCAGCCTACCGCACGCAATTTCCGGCCTGGCTTGTGGCAGCTCTCAGGCCAGCAGCACGGTCACTGCATCACCCTCAGCCGGGGCCAGGGTGCCGGCGCTAAGCTCGGGAGCGACCACGAAGCAGTCTGCGCGCGCCGTGCTGGCCAGGTCGCCTGAACCCTGCCAGGCGATCGCTGCCACTGTCGCTCCCTCGATATCGCGGGTGAGCCGTGCGGGCAGAAAGCGGGTGAGCCCGGGCCTGCACTCAAGGCCACCGCGCAGCCGGGCCTGCACAAACGGCGGCGTGTAGCCCGGCTCACCAGCAAGTGCTGCCAAGACTGGCGCGGCGAACAAGGCAAAGCAAACGATTGTCGAGACGGGATTCCCTGGCAGACCGAAGAACGGGAGCTTTTCGCCGGGCCGGGGCCCTGGCAGCGAGCCGAAGACTACCGGCTTGCCGGGCTGGATGCGCGCGCCGGTAAAGCGGAAGGTGCCGCCGAGCTCTGCGAGTGCCGGCTCCACGAGGTCGTACTTGCCCATGGAGACGCCGCCCGACAGCAACAGCAGGTCGCAGTCTGCAGCCGCCGCGCGTATGGCGGTTAGCAGTGCCTGCGCGTCATCGGGGACGGGCGCGGCCAGCCTCGGCTCGCCGCCCATGGCGCGTACCAGCGCTGCCAGGGTGTAGGAGTTGGAGTTGCGGATCTGGTGAGGCAAGGGGGTCTCGGCTACGTCGACCAGCTCGTCGCCGGTCGATAAAATGGCGACCCGCGGCTGCCGGAAAACGGGCAACCTGGCCGCCCCGCAGGATGCAGCCACCGCGATGCCGTGGGCGTTGAGCCGTGTGCCCGCCGGGAGCAGTACCGAGCCGGCCGCCGCTTCGGCCCCGGCCGGAACGATGTTGGCCCCTGCGGCGATCTGCCGCCCCGGGCTCAGCGCAACGCTGTCCGCACCCGCTAAGACGTCACGCTCCACATGCTCGACCATGACGACGCAGTCGGCGCCCGGCGGAACTGGCGCGCCGGTCATGATCTCGATGCAGCAGCCTGTCTCAAGAGCGCCGCCCTGCCAGGCCTCACCAGCCCGCAGCAGGCCCTTGACCGCCAAGCCGCCACGCGGCGGGGCGGAAGACCAGTCAGCGGCTCGTCCCGCGAATCCATCCCGGGTCGATCGCGGAAAGGGAGGCTGATCGCGGTCGGCGAGCAGCGGCGCCGCCAGCACCCGCCCCTGGGCCTGCAGCAAGGGAAGGATTTCCACCTCGCCGGCCGGGGTAAGCAGCACCGCCGCCTCACGCACGGCGGTTGCCGCCTCCGCGTAAGAGAGCGGTTGAGCAGCAGTCGGCCCGCCGCGCGGCGCACTCCCAATGCTCGTCACACCTTCACCTCGGCGGGATTGCAAAGGAAAGGCGCTTCGCAGCCGCGAAGCGCCTCGCCCGTAAACAAGTATCGCGTAGTTACTTCTTGGCCTTGTAGCTGGTTTTGACCGTCTGGCCCATGCTCGTCAGGATCGCCGTGGCGTCGCCGGCGAACTGGCCATCCGGAGCCAGTTCTAGATACTTCTGATACGCCTCCGCGCAGCCCGGAGGCGCGGTGATCTTCTGCGTCTTGGAGTCGACACTGGCCTTGGCGATCAGCGCCTGGCCTTTCAGGTAGTAGGGAACCGGCTTGGTTGGGTCAGCGGCGATCGCCTTGTCAGCAGCCGCGGCCACAGCGTCACCATTCTGCCCGGAGCGCGCCAGCACGATCGTTTCATTGGTGTAGTACATGGCGGCTTTGGTCGGGTCGGCCTTGGCTGCGGCATCGTAAGCGGCCACTGCGTCAGGGATCTTGGTCTGGGTCGCTAGCGCTTCGCCCAGTCCATTGTTGGCGCCGCCGATGATCTCGGCGTTCGGCTTGGGGCTTGCTGTTTCCAGCGCAATCGCTTTCTGCAGGGATGTCGTCGCATCGGGATACTTCTTTTCCCCCAGCTGCGCGTCGCCCAGTTCCAGCCAGATGATCGAGGAGTCCGGCTTGGCCTGCGAATCCTTGGTCATCAATTCATCCGCCTCGGCGAAGTTCTTGGCCTTGTCATCGTCGCGGGCCTTCTGCAGGTCAGCATTCAGGCTCTTGATCACCGAGTTATTCTTCAGCGCATCGGCATTCTGCTTCTTGACCTCTTCCATCTGCTTGCGCTGTTCCGGCGTCATCTTGGCGATGTACTCGGGGCGCGACAGGTCGAAGTTTTCGGTGGCATCCTGCCCGGCATCGATCTTGACACTCAACAGCTGGTCGATCGGCTTGCCGCCGGACTGCAGGTTCAGCGCGTAGGTGCCGGGAGCGATGCCGTCACCCTTGAAGTCGCCGTTGGCATCCGCCGTGAAGGTGTACTTCGCGGTCTTGCCGTCGGTCGTCACCAGGACCTGGGCGCCGCCGATCGGGGCTCCGACCGGGTCCTGGACGTGGCCGTGAATGCTGCCCGTGGACTGGGCCATCGCCACGGAGAAGGGCAGTGTCGCGGTGCTCAAAAAGAGTGCAATTGCGGGGAGTTTGGAACGCATAGTCATCAAATCCTCTTTCTGGTGAGCGCGCCTGGTGGCGGCTGGCCGTCTGCTGCGCAAATCTGGAACCAGCCTGCTCGTATGCTAGGGAGGCTCTACGGCATGCCTGCTGTCGCATACGGGATCGGGTCAGCGATGCCCGCCTCGGCGAAGGCCCGCAGGCGCAGCACGCAGCTGTCACACACACCGCAGGCTGCGGACTCGCCCTGATAGCAGGACCACGTTACATGCAGCGGTGCGCCTAGTTCAACACCCAGCTGCACGATCTCGCGCTTTCTCATGTGGATGAGCGGCGTGGCGATCTGGATGTTCCCGTCCCGGGTGCCGGTACGGATCAGCTGCTGAAAGGCCTCGTAGTAGGCAGGCCGGCAGTCGGGGTAGCCGGAACTGTCCTGCTCGACTGCGCCGATGTAAACGGTTTGTGCGTCGAGGGTCTCGGCCCAGGAGACAGCGGCGCTGAGGAAGTGCGCGTTGCGGAAGGGCACATAGGTGACCGGGATCTCGCTGCCGGTGGCCTGGGCGTCTGGACCTGCTTCAGGAGGAGCAACCGGCACGGCGATCGAGGGATCGGTGAGCGCGGAGCCGCCGATGGCGCGGAAGAGGTCCAGGCGCAGGTGCAGGAAGCGCTGGATGCCGAGCGCCTCGGCGACCGCGTGGGCGCTCTGGAGTTCGCGTGCCTCGGTGCGCTGGCCGTAGGAGAAGTGCAGGGCGCAGGCCTCGTAGTCGCGCGCCGCCAGCGCTGCGCAGACACAGGAATCCATGCCGCCCGAGAGCGAAACGATGGCACGCGCCTTCGCGGTCATAGCGCGGCCTCTTCTACAAACACCGGCTCGGCGTGTTGATCGCCTGGGGCTTCCAATGCCGCCCGGTTCCACCAGGCGTCGAAAGCCGCCAAGGCTCGATCGCACTGCATGCTGTGCCGCAGCTTCTTGTCTCGCACCGTCTTGCGCACCTCGTCTTCGAGCGGCAGCAGCAGGTCGAAGGTGATATTTGCCGGCTGGAAGTTCCGCTTCTCGGCGTGCGTGATGTAGTGCACCAGCGAGCCCAGCCCGGTGCCGCGTGGCGCGGGTTGTGCCACGTGGCCCAGCGCCCCGCTGGCTGCGTAAAAGCCCGCCAGCAGCCCCGTCGCAATCGATTCCGTGTAGCCTTCGACCCCGGAGATCTGGCCGGCGAAGTAAACATTCGGCCAGGCACGCAGGTGGAGGTTCTCGGTCAACACGCTGGGCGAGTGGATGTAGGTATTGCGATGGATCTGGCCCCAGCGCAGGAACTTTGCGTTCTCCAGCCCGGGGATCAGCTTCAGGATCTTCGATTGCTCGCCGTACTTCAGGTGGTTCTGGAAGCCGACCAGGTTATATGAGTCGGCGCGCAGGTTCTCTGACCGCAGCTGCACCACCGCCCACGGGGGCTTGCCGGTGCGCGGATCGCGCAGGCCTACGGGCTTCATGGGGCCGAAGCGCAGGGTGTCGCGGCCACGGCGGGCCAGCTCTTCAATCGGGAGGCAGCTTTCAAAGTACGGCAGCTTCTCCCAGTCTTTGGCTTCCGCCGGCTCGGCCGAGAGGAGTGCGTCGAGGAACACGTCGTATTCTTCGCGCGTGAACGGGCAGTTGATGTAATCAGCCGTGCCCTTGTCCCAGCGGGCGGCAAAGTAGACGCGCTCCATGTTGATGGTTTCCGCGTCCACGATCGGCGAGATGGAGTCGTAGAAGGCCAGGTGCTCACTGCCGGTCAGGCGCGCGATCTCGTCGGAGAGGGCAGACGACGTCAGGGGGCCGCTGGCGATCACGGTGATGCCGTCCTCCGGGTCAAGCGCGGTGTACTCTTCGCGATGCACCGTGATGAGCGGTTCCGCGTCGACGGCAGCAGCGATATGGCGGGAGAACTCGACGCGATCGACGGCCAGCGCGTGGCCTGCCGGAACCGCGGTTGCATCGGCGCAGCGCAGCAGGGGAGAGCCGGCGCGGCGCATTTCCTGCTTCAGCAGCCAGGGGGCGGTGCCTTCGCTTTCGCTCTTGAGCGAGTTGGAGCAGACCAGCTCGCCGAAGTCCGAGGTCTGGTGTGCCGGCGTCTGCCGTGCCGGTCGCATTTCGTACAGGTCAACGGCAACGCCCATGCGCGCGGCGACCAGGGCGGCTTCCGGGCCGGCCAGGCCGCCACCGATCACGCGCATGCGGGGACTGCTTCCTTCTTGGCTGCTCACAGGGCCACCTCGCTGCTCTCCGGCGTAAGGGCGGCAAGCGCTGCCAGCGGATCGCCGCTGAGGCGCATACGCCGCCACTCTTCCATGCGCAGCGCGCCGATGCGCTCGTACACGCGGATCGCCGGTTCGTTCCAGGTCAGCACGCTCCAGTCGAGACGCGCACAGCCTTGGGCCTGTGCCTCGGCTGCCACGCGGGCCAGCAGTGCTGTGCCTATGCCGAGGCCGCGCGATTCGGGTTTGACGTACAGGTCTTCGAGATAGAGGCTGTGGCCCTGCCAGGTGCTGTAAGTGGGATGGTAGAGCGCGAAGCCGCAGACAGCGCTTGACTCTTCGGCTACGAGGCAGGTGAAACGGGGCTGGTCGCCCCAGCCATCGCGCAACAGGTCGGCTTCCGTGATGGCGACTGCTTCCGGCTCGCGCTCGTAAATCGCCAGCTCAATGATGAGGGCATGGATCGAGGGGGCGTCGGCAGGTCGCGCGGGGCGGATAAGGAAGGTGGTGGGCACCTGATAAGTATAAGAGGCGTAGACCGCCTGCGCGGCTGGCGGTCACTTCGTGACGCGTGGCGTAGATGCCCCAACGAGTACGACTCACGAAGTGAGCGCAGGCCGCGCAGGCGGTTTGGCTCTTAGTAAGCGCCGCCGCCGACCTTCAACAGTTCACCCGTGACCCACTTCGAATCATCGGACGCGAGAAAGACGGCCACGGGGGTGATGTCATCCGGGTAGCCAACGCGGCCGAGCGGCGTGCGCTTGACGATCTCACCTTCAAAATCGCTCCCAATGACCCCGCCAGTCTGCGTGCCTTCGGTGACGACCAGGCCCGGGTTCAGCGAGTTGACGCGGATCTTCTTCGGCCCCAGTTCCTTGGCCAGAACCCCGGTAATGGCATCGACCGCGCCTTTTGTGCCTGTGTAGATGGAAGAGTTTGGAGATGTCGTGTCGCTGATGATCGAGCCGATGTTGATGATCGAGCCGCCATTCTCACCAAAATGCTTCACGGCCGCCTGGGATGCGAGCAGCAGGCCGAGCACGTTGATGTTGAAGTGGCGATGGAAATCCTCTTCTGTGAGCGTATCGAGCGGTGAAAAGCCGTACACCCCGGCGTTGTTCACGAGGATGCTGGCCGGACCGAAAGCCTTCTCCGTCTCTGTAAAGACACGCTCGACATCCGCCTGCTTCTCGACGTTGCCCTGCACCGCGATGGCTTTACCGCCTTTATCGGTGATGGCTTTCACCACCTTGTCCGCGCCCTCGCGGCTGGATGCATAGTTCACTACGACCGATGCGCCTTCCGCGGCAAGACCCTCTGCAATACCTGCGCCAATACCCTTCGACGCGCCTGTCACTACTGCTACCTTGCCTGTCAGCTTGCCCATGTTGATTCTCCTCTTATCACGATCGTTCTATATTTCGATAACCATCGAATAGATAGGGGAAGCGCGCCGCTCGATTCACTTCCCCATGTGGAAAAGTAGTCTCCAGCTCAAGCGAGCGCTGTTCAAAGCAGATCACTACAGAGTTGTTTCGCATACCTATCTACGACTTCCCGGCAAAGCTCATAGCTCACCGTCCGGCCTTCCCTGATTTCTGTGACCAGCCCGGCGAGTCGTAGTTCGCGCATGTGGTGCGACAGCGTGGCAGGGCTGATCTCATGACATTGCTGCATCGCCGCACAGGGTACAACCGGCGCACTCTGCCCAGCGAGCTGCTTCAGGATGGAGTAGCGGCGCGGATCGGCCAGCGCGCGCGCGATCGCCAGCGTAGTCTTTCCATCCAGCGCCGGCCCTGTGCTCGAGGCGGATGCGACGCTCGGCACTGCATCCGGCGGGCTCATTTGTCCTTCTCCTCGGCATTGCGGGCGCGCACCTTGAACCAGATCGGCGAGCCTTCAAAGCCGAACGCTTCGCGGATCTGGTTGGTCAGGAAGCGCTGGTATGAGAAATGGAGGTCCACGTCGCGGTTGGTGAACAGGATAAAGGTAGGCGGCGCCACACCAGCCTGGGTCATGTAGAAGATGCGGATCCGCTTGTTCATCGGCACGGTCGCGCGTTCGAAGTCGACCTTCTCGAGGAAGCGGTTCATCTGCCCGGTGGTGACGCGCTTGCGGCGTTCGGCGGCGACCCGCTCGATGGCTTCCAGCAGCCGGTGGATGCCCTTGCCTTCGGCCGCGGAGATAAAGACCAACGGCGCGTACTCAAGATACTTCAGCGTGTCGCGGACCTGCTCCTCGTACACCTTGCGGTCAGCATGCGGCTTGCCATCGGTGCGGGCCGTGGTCAGCAGGTCCCACTTGTTGATGACGATGATGACCGAGCGGCCGCTCTCATGGGCATACCCGCCGATGGTGGCATCGGCGCCAGTGACGCCCTCGACCGCGTCGATCATCAGCAGCGAGACATCGGCGGCCTCGAGGTGGCGCCGGGCCATGACCACGGACAGCTTCTCGGCCATCAGGTTGGTCTTGCCCTTGCGCCGGATCCCGGCGGTATCAATGATGCGCAGCTGCTTGCCGTTGTACTCCAGCACCTCGTCGACAGCATCACGCGTAGTGCCGGCGATGGGTGAAACGATGGCGCGGGCGGTGCCGGTCAGGGCATTGAGCAGGGTCGATTTCCCGGTGTTCGGCCGACCGATAATCGCGACCCGCGTTTCCCTCTGCTGGTATTCGCCATGGGTGCGCTGCAGCGGCTCGCCATCCTCGCCGACTGCCTCGGGGTCCTCTTCGTCGAAGACTTCCAGCTCTTCTTCCTGGAGCGGCGCATTCGGGAGCGCCTCGAAGACCTCGTCCAGCAGGTCGCCGATATTGTGGCCATGCTCAGCAGAGATCGAGGTGAGGTTGGGAATGCCCAGCTGGCGCAGGTTTTCAGCAGCCGCATCGAGCTGCACGGTGTCGATCTTGTTGACTGCCAGGAACAGCGGCTTGTTGAG
>CAXTEW010000109.1:1559-9414 GCA_964243175.1 uncultured Acidobacteriaceae bacterium | reverse complement strand
CGATGCCCTCATAGCCGGGAGTTTCGTCGAGCAGATCGATCTGCGTCAGTGTGGGATGGAGGCCGACGAGCACGGTCTCCGGCCGGAGCGTCAGCGTGTTGCGTACAACGTAGTGACCGCTGGGGAAGTACAGCACCCGATGCGCGTCGATGGCCCGTTGCAGGGCGGCAGTGTCGTCACTCGCACCGTCGCCTGTGGCACCAAGTGTGTGTACGTTCACCCATTCGCTGCTGGGCGGGAGAGCCCGGATGGCTGGTGGAAGCAAGGCGGGCAGAGCAGCAAGCGGAGCAGCGTCGTAGTGCATCCCGACCGCGCCCATCTGGCCTTCGCCGGGAACGATGAGCCCGTAATTGAAGGCGTTGACATGGTAGATTGCAGCCTTGCCGGCAACGGTCTTGCCGCTTTCGCGCAGTCTCGCAAAGGTCGGAGCATTGCTGAGAACAGCGTTTTCAAATCCGATCTCGGTGAGCGGGCTTTGCTCGAGGCTAATGATGAGGGCGGGGCCGGTGATGTTTTCGAATTGCGAGTCCTTTACCCAGACCTGGTCGGGATAACCCGGGTCGACATCGATAGCCGTCGGCATGTTCCGGAAGCTGTCGCGGATCAGGGTGAGGCCGGCTTCGTGCTCGCGGATGGCGGATGCACGCTGGCCTTCGAACGTGGAATCGATAAGCGTGAACTGCCACGCGGGCGAGGTCTTCTCGGTGAGGATGGCGTAGCGGCCACCGTAGAAGTGCAGGTCCTCGGCCTCATTGCCGACCTGGTAGAGCGCAGCCAGGCCGGAGCCAATGTGGAAGTCCATATGAGTGAGAAACGCATGCTGGGCGACATGGAAGCGAACGGCCACGGCAGCAGGATTGCCATCGCCGATCTCGAAATCGACGTTGCTGATTGCCGAATAAAAGGTGCTGGAATTCGCGTCGGCAACATGGTCGTTGGGCGGGACGGAACCGGGCGGAGGAAAGGCAATCGTGCCGCCGGCGCGAGGGTGCTCGGAGGGTGCGAGGCCGGTAAACATGACCATGACGCCCATGCCCTTCTGGAAGCCTGGCGTCTGCGGCGGCAGGACGAAAACCGGACGTGTCGGACCGTAGCCAATAAGTCGCACGCCCGGCCAGAGATAGACGGTACGTGTGAGCGTGTAGCGATCTGCCGGGATGAAGACAATACCTTCGCGCCCCGTCCCCGCCGCCTTGTCGATGGCAGCCTGGAGTGCGGCAGAACTGTCAGCGTGCCCGGCGGGCGCATCGAGATAGATAGCCTTGGGATCGTCAGGACGCGTGGTGATAACGGATGCGGCGAACGCCGCAGAGCAGAGACAGAACAGAAAAACGCACAGGAGAGTTCGCTTCACAGGATTCCCTCGCAGCGCGGCAGGTAGCTGGACTGCGGCATCCAGCATACGCGACGGAGGAAGAGACGGATTTGTGCAGCCTGACAATGACCTCATTCGCGGATGCAAACTCGGGCCGGCGCCTGCGGCGACGAGACGCTCGCGATGCTTGCACTCAAATGCCCTTCACGGCGAACAGGCAGGTGTGGCACAGGATGGCGAGGTCCAGAAAAAAGCCCCGGTGCTCGGTGTAGTACAAGTCGTACTCCAGGGTTTCATGGATGGCATGGCGGCGGTCGGCGCTGAGCTGCCACAGGCCCGTAAGTCCCTGGGGGACAGCAAGGCGTCGCCGCTGCGCAGGCGTGTACAGCTCCACCACGTAGGGCATTTCGGGGCGCGGCCCCACCAGCGACATGTCCCCGCGCAGAACATTCCAGATCTGCGGCAACTCATCCATGCTGCTCTTGCGCAGGAAGCGCCCGATGCGCGTGATGCGTGGGTCGAGCGAATCGACCGGAGACCGGCTGTACCGCGCCGCATCGACATACATCGTACGAAACTTGAAGATCGTGAAGAGCTGCCCCTGCAAACCTACACGCTGCTGGCGGAACAGCGCAGGTCCCGGGGAAGAGAGCAGCACCATGGCTGCCAGCAGCAGGAAGAGCGGGCCCATAAACACCATGAGGAAGCCGGCCGCGCCGATGTCGATCACCCGCTTGGCTACCGTGTACAGCGGCCTGCCAGCGAAGAGTGAACTGGACGAGGACACCGCCATTCCATCCAGGTCGCACGCCGCCGACTGCCCTTCGAACTCCGGGAGCTGCGACGCGCTGACGCCCCACAGCGCCCCGCCGTGCGTATCCATCAGGGTGGCTATGTCCGTCAGGCGCTGCGGCGACATGGAGCGGTCGGCTGCGTACACCTCCGAGATGTGCTGATCCGCGAGAAAGCTCTGGGTCAGGACCCCGTGGTGAACCGGCGCCTTCCAGCGCTCCGTGTAGTCATGCGTGTAGATAGACTGCAGGTCCCGGGGCAAGCCTTCATTCAGGAAACAAATCTGCGCGCCCGCCCAGTGTGGAGAGTTGCGCAGAGAAGAGAAAATCCTTCGCGCATCGCGATCGATACCGAGGATGAGCACGGACTTTTGTTCCACGCCGGCGAAGCGCAGCCGGCGCATCCCTTTGCGGCCGAGATGGTGGAACACCAGCGTGAGCGACACCGTGATCATCCACCCGCCGATAAGCAGAAGCCGCGAGGTAGATACGTGGAGCAGAAACATTTCAGCGTTAAATATTATCAGGCAGGAGCAGGAGATACGGAGGATCTTTTCTGTCACCCGCACGTTGAGCAGCGAATGAGAAAGCTCGTAGATACCGCAGGACCGTGCGAGAAACACATAAGCAAGCCAGTACTCGACGACGCCAGTCAAGAAAAGATCCAGGTGCGCAGGCGAAACCGAACGGTGAAGCAGGCTGTAACAAGCCCTTGCAACAAAGGCACCGATAAGTACGCTGGCCAGGTCAAGCAGTATGGAAACTCCCTGGAAGGACAGGGGAAGCACCAGCTGCGCTCGACTTATGGACGGCGGCCGCTCAACCACGCCAGCATAGATCGGTCTGACGAAGGTTGCCATCGAAAGAACCTCTCGCAATCTATAAGTACAAAGCACGTACAGCGGCCGTAAAAGGGCGGAGCACGCTGCCGGGAGCCGCAGCGCGGGATAGCTGGCGTTACCAGGAACCATGGGTCGCAGACACGTCGCAGCGAGGCCACGCGGCCGCGAAGCGTTTGGAAAGAACTTAGCGGCAGCAAGCAATCCGTTGCTATCTCGGCCCCTGGGGCATCGATAGCTTCTGCCAGCTGCTGCGGTTTGCAGTCGAACGGGATGATTGCCTGTAACCTAACATGCCCTGCATGGGGGATGAAGCGAATAGAAGCGCGCGCAGTTACTTAGGGTCACACGGGCCTTGGCGGGCTGCCAGGCGAAGCGGCGCTTGTCGCCCGCAGCCCCTTTTCCTTCGAGAGCGTTGCTCGCGGAGGCGAGTGCATGCGCCCTCAGGGCCCGCTAGAACCTGGGTCGCGGCTCGAAACGAAGCGAAGTGGTCAGCATCGCCCGGACACTGTAGTACAAGCTTCCCAGGTGGTAAAGGAATCCGGTGCGCGGCTGAAAGGCATGGCGCCAGCGCTGCTTTCCGTGGCGCATCCGACGCATCTCTCCCTTGCTTAGCGATGCGCCGAAGCGGTCAAGCACCAGCAGTGTCGCCTCCAGCATGCTGTCTTTGCGATGGGAGATGTTGCTGGAGTGAAGGCGGTACGCCAGCACACACTCGGTGAGTCGCACAAAGGGAGCGTGCCGCGCCAGCTTGAGAAACAGGTCATAATCCTCAGCCATGCGCAGGGATTCATCAAAGCCGCCGACTTCGAGGAAAGCACTTCTCCGGAGAAGATTCGCGCCGGGATTTCCATTGGGATTGGATTCCAGCAGCATGAGAAAGTAGTCCCGACGCGGTCTGCAGATGTGGGCAGCCCGGGTTTCGCGGCCAAGGTGATCTACATACCGGATCGCTCCAAAACTAAGCGCCGCATTGGGGCTGAACGCAAAAGCACGCAGGTGAGTTTCAACCGCCTCCGGCATGAGGATGTCATCGGCGTCGAAGAACAGGAGATACTCCCCACGGCTGCGGGCCGCGCCTGTATTCCGCGCAGCAGACACACCGCGGTTCTCGGTACGGATCAGTGTGATGTCGGGATTGTCACCACAGACGGATGCAGCGGAGACCGGCGACCCATCATCGACGACGATTACTTCATAGTGCCGGTAAGTTTGTGCTTTGACACTGGCGATAGCTTCCGCAACATAAGCTTCCTGCTTGTAGAACGGGATGATGACAGAGACGAGCGGTCCGCGCGCATTGTCAACCAGTCTGGTAGCCATCGGTAAGTGTCCTTGCTCCGCAACTCGACACTGCGGGCGTGATACTACGGTAAGCTACTTGCAGAGCGACATAGTATGTCAGGGTTTACGCTTCAAAAAAGGAAGTGCATGCCCAGCAAGCGCACATCGAAGACGATCCTGCTGGTAAACCTCGGAGCTACCTTTGGTGGCGCTGAAGTGTACCTCTTGAACCTCGCGCGTCTTCTACAGACTAACCTATCTTTCACAGTGTTATGTTCTCATCCTGAATTACAGCAGCGCCTCCATCATCTCGGTATTGCCTGTGTCAAACTGCCCCGCGCAACCGGGGTGCTCAAGCCATTCCAGTTAGTCGCCGGGCTCCTGCTGCTGCCCTATCTTTGCTGGCGCTACCAGGTGAGAACAGTGCAGATCAACGGCTACGCAGAGGTTCTCTTCATGCCGTTCGCCCGCATGCTGGGCTGCCGTGCGGTGGCGACACGGCATCTTGACTTCTCCATCGAGGCCCAGCACTGGTGGCATGCTCCGGGTCGCTACCTGGCCCGCTTTCTGTACCAGAGACTCGCACGCTACGCCACTTTGATTGTCTGCGTATCGGCCGAAGTGGAAAAGGCAATGCGCTCCTCTATCCCGCCGTCACGCCTGGTCGTCATCCCTAATTGGGTAGAAAGGATCGCGGAGCATCGAGAACCCGTTCCTTCGCTTCGCTCAAGGGTCGAGATACTCTTCGCTGGCCGCCTGGTGCCACACAAGGGGCTGCAGGTTCTGCTCACCGCGATGCGCCTTTACCGGGACACGCCGGCTGCCCGCGGACTGCGGCTCACGGTGGTAGGGGATGGGCCGTACCAGGCCGCGCTGGCCCTGATGGCCAGCGATCTCGATGTGCGATTCGTCGGTTTTCAAGCAGATGTTTCTCACTTCCGGGCGCGGGCAGACATATTTGTAAGTCCTTCGCTGGGACCGGAAGGCAGCTCCCTGGTCGCGCTTGAAGCCATGGCGGAAAGCCTTCCCTGCATCCTCAGTGACCTTGCCGTGCATCGCGAGCTATCTCAGGACGCAACGGCTGCGATGTTATTCCGCAGCGGCGACGCCTCGGACCTGTGCCGCTGCCTGGGCGTTCTTATCGAACAGGACCAGGTCCGAACCGTGCTGATCCAGGCGGCGCGCGACTTAGTCACGCGGCAGCATGGTCCGGCAACTGCCGCGACACGTTATGTGGCAGCCTTCCGCGGAGCGAGTTGCGGATGAGAGTGCAGCGTCCACTGGAGCGTGGTGAGGTTCGCCAATGCCAGCACACCATCCGTCACCAGACTGGACCACGCCGCTCCGTGCCAGCCGTAGCGGGGAATAAGCCACAGGTTGATGCCGAAGTTGAGCGCTGCCGCTGCGGCCTGTGCCGCCGTACGCAAGCGCTGCAAACCTCCGCACGTCAACACGCTGCCGGTGATGTAGTGCACGCTGCGGAAGACGGGGATGAGACAGAGCCAGCGAAGCGCGGAGGCGCTTTCTTGAAAGCTATGTCCGGCCACCAGGGGAAGCAGCGGAGACATGAGAAAAAGAACAACCGCGGTGACAGAACTGAACAGCAGCGCGCGTACCAGCAACCTGTGTCCCAGGTCGGCTGACTGCCGCAGACCAGCGGCACCGAGTTGAAAGAGGCGCGGCTCCGCGGCCAGCTGGATCGAGGCGACCGGCATGGTGGCCATCTCGATGATGCGGTAGGCCAGCGCGTAGACACCCACTGCTGCGTTCATCCCGTAGTGGCTCAGCATGGCCTTGTCAAGGTCGTCGTAGGCGTTTGCGGTCGACGAGGCAAAGGAGTAGCCGAGCCCCTCGAGCGCATGCCGGCGAAAGAGTCGCAGCGAGAAACGCGGCGCGCCAAATGTCCGGGTCACCAGGGTCAATGCTGCCACCGCGGCGCCGATTGAGACCAGCATCGAAACAAGCGCCCACAGCCAGGCCGACGCATGGCCAAGTGTCAGCAGCAGCATCACGGCGGCGAGGGCGCGCACAAGCGATGTCAGCAGGTTGAGCACGGCGGTGGTCCGCATCTTTTCAAACGATTGAAATACCTGCGTCGCACTGATCGTAAGCTCCTCGCAAACACAACTGCCGATCGCCGTGAAAACAACAATCGACGCGCTGCGTGGATCGATCAGGTGAGGCGCCAGCAGACTGAGCAGCAGGGCGAGCACGATGCCAAGGGGCAGCGTCGTCAGCAGGATATTGCCCCAGTACACCGAAAAGTGTTCCCGGTCGACAGAGACATATCGCAGGAACACCATGCCGGTACCCAGCCTGCTGTACTGCGCAACGATATTCACGAGTGCAAATGCGCCGACAACCAGGCCGCATTGCACGACGCCGAGTAAGCGCGCGATCGCGACGAAGTAGAGAATGCGCAGCAGGTAGCTGGCTCCCTGCCCTAGAAAGATCCAACCAACATTGCGCGCCAAACGGCTGGCCGGTGCAAGACTCATGGTTGCAGACTTTGGAGAAATGCGACGTACTGCCGCCGCGCGCTCACCCAGGAAAAATTATTCTGAAAGGCCCGGCAAGCCGCCGCGCCAACCTCCCGGCGATACGCTGGATCCTCGAGATACGGCTGCAGCGCTTCTGCCAGCGCAGCGGGATTGTTCGGTTCGACCAGGGTACCGCCACCATGCGCCAGCTCTTCCGGCAAACCGCCGGTGCGGGAAGCAACTACCGGTAAGCCGGAAGCCATGGCCTCGAGCGGCGCCAGGGGAAACGGATCGTGCCAGATAGACGGGCAGCAGAAGACGTCGGCCTTGCGCAGCAGCGCGGCCAGTGCATCGCCGGCATGGTAGCCGAGCATACGCGTGTTCGACGGCAGCTGTTGGCGAAGCTTGCGAATATAGCGTGTCTGCCGGCCCTTTCCAAACCAGGATCCCCCCACGATGCTGCACCTGGCACTGACTCCGCGCTGCTCCAGCAGGCGCATTGCCTGCAGCAGCACGTGGGCTCCCTTGTAGGCCACCAGTCGTCCGGTAAAGATAACTTCTGGTGGACTCTGGCCTTCGTTGTCTGCCTGCTTTTCTGCCGCCCGGTACTTGGCGCCGTCCGCCCCGTTGTAGACGACGGTTGTCAACCCGTCGTGCTCAGGCCATTGCGAAACGAATCCGCTGCGAAGGAACTCGCTGCAGAAAGCAACAGGCAGGCGCCGCAGTGCCGCACGCTGGCCGCGGCGCGCGTTGTTGATATGTGAGTTATGCATGTGCAGCACCAGCGCAAAGCCCTGCGCCCTGGCCAGGGGCGCCAGTACGGCCGCACACTCCGGGCGATTATGGATGTAGAGAAGATCGCCCGGCTGCAGGCGTTTGAGCAAGGGCCTGAAGATGGCCAGGTAAGCCAGTTGCTGGAGCGGCCAGGGCAGCCGGTACAGCAGCGGGTGAACAGGATGGGTGTGCGCCCAGCCAGGCAACGCCTCTACGCGGCCCGCCGGAAATCCCCAGCTGTCATCAAAGGAGGGGCAGAGAATAATTTCCTGGCCACCTCGTAGAACATTGGCAGCCCAGCGCGAGATAGCGCCGCCATCCCGTTCCGAAAAAGGCTCGGCTTCATCCAGAAGGTGATAGATGGTGCTCACA
>CAXTEW010000109.1:0-1549 GCA_964243175.1 uncultured Acidobacteriaceae bacterium | reverse complement strand
CACGGGGCTTGCCACAACCGCAGGTGCGGCGGCGCGCAAACTGCCCGCCGCCTGGGCCAGGCCGCAGCAGGCAACGATGTAGAGGATCGACAGCAGCTCATTGGGCCAGACCACTGTTGCCTCGTCGACGTTGTACAGGCAGGTCAGCAGCAGGATGCCAAGATACCAGTCGATTTCCGCGGCCAGCCCGCCGCGGCAGCAGCGCCACGCGTTCCGGAGCGCCTGCAGCAGGGTGAGAGCAAACAGCACGACGCCCACCAGCCCGAGTTGGAGTGCTATCTCAAGGACGCCGTTGTGCGCGTACCCGAAGACCCAGTGGGTTGCTCGGATGACGTTCGCCGACTCGCCCTGCATCCCCTGCCAGAAGGCATAAAAGCCGTAGCCAAGCAGGGGATGCTTCCAGATGGATTGAAGCAGCGCGGCCCATATCTCGGTGCGGCCGGTAAGTGTCGTATCGCGACCGAAGAGCGCGAGAATGGCCACTGCGAAACGGTCGCCGATGGTAAGTGAAAGCAGCACCAGCCCGGCGGAGGAAGCGAGGAAGAGGGCACGGGTGCGCCGTTCCATGCGGCGGGCCAGGCCCAGTCCGAGCATGACGCATACATAAGTACAGAGAACCAAAAACGCGGTCACCGCCCGTGTTTCCACGATGTAGAGGGTAAGCAGGGCGATGTAGAGCACTCTCGCTGCAGACCAGCGCCGCGCTACGGAACCTATCTGCAGACTCAGCAGAAAGGTAAGGCATTTTGCCGCGGTCACGTGGTCAGCGAAAAGGCCGAGCCACGCGCCAGAGTCGCGGCCAAGGTGAGAGACACCGTAGCGCGGCAGCAGGAACACCACCGCCACGCTGACAGTACAGATAGCCCATGCACCCATGACAAATACACTGCGCAGCCGCCCGGGGGAGTAAGTGGCCACGAGATAGTAAGCGAGCAGGGTGTTAAGCAGGTAGAAGCCAGCGAACACAAGCGTCTTGCCCGGGCTTTGTGACCACGCCGCGGAAACAATGGCGAGCAGGGCAAGCGATGTGAGCAGGCCGCATCCCCGGGCGAAAGCCAGCACGGCACGCAGGTTGAGCAGGATGGCCAGCACCACCAGCGCGTAGGTCAGACCGGCCAGCGAGTAGCCAAGCACGCCGACGACCCGCGTCGCTGCCAGGCTGGTGGGTGAGGAAATACCCAGCACATTCGCGCCGCCATTCTGGAAGGAAAAATTTCCATGGGCGGCGAGGAAAAGAAAGGGGACCACCATGAGCCAGGTGCGCGGGCTCTGCCACTGGGATGGGGAAGAGGGTGCATCGGGTCCAGCGGCGTGCAGGAAGGTCATAGGCGCTGCATGCGAGGGCATCCTCTCCCCGGGGAGAATCTCCCGCACAACGTCCAGCTCCACTGGCCCGCTACTACCGGGCGGGGACAAGGCCAGCGCATGCGGCTTTTCGGCGAGTACATAGGCTTTCGCGTGCTTGGCCGGCAGGCATTCCGCAAGCCACTGCGCTGCGAGCCGAAGGACAAAGAGGCTATTGCCTACCAGGTAGCGCCGCCATAAGCGG
>CAXTEW010000108.1:0-9528 GCA_964243175.1 uncultured Acidobacteriaceae bacterium | reverse complement strand
CGTAACATCACCGCTTTGTTCATCAACTATGCCGATCCTATGCTTGATCTAGATTCGGCTGCTTTCCCTCTGGTAGCACCCGTTTGCAGAAAGGCTTGTGAGCGCTCAAACTGACCTCTAGATTGTACCCGTGGCCTTGTTGGTCTCGCGAAAGGAACTCCATGGCCAACGCTGGCGACACCTCCCGCAGCGCACATTGTTCGCAATCTGAAATGACTGAATTGATCCTGCCAAATGACACCAATACCCTGGGCAATTTACTTGGCGGGCGCTTAATGCATTTCATCGACCTGGTAGCAGCCATGGCCGCCTACCGTCACGCCCGCACCCACGTCGTCACAGCCTCCATGGACCATATCGACTTCATAGCCCCGGTTCACGTCGGCGACCTCCTCATCCTGAAGTCGCGCGTCAATCGCGGCTATCGCACCTCCATGGAGGTAGGCGTCAAGGTATGGGCTGAAAACGCCATCGAAGGGACGCACCGTCACGTGGCTTCAGCCTATCTAACCTTTGTCGCGGTCGATGCCAGTGGCAAACCCGTGCCTATCCCGCAGCTGGAAGTAGGCGATGCGGAAGCAGATCGACGCTTTGCGGATGCGGGTCGCCGACGCGAGCATCGCCAGGCAGAGCTGACCCGCAGGCGTGCGGCCGGCAAGCTTTCGCCTCTTCCTTAGCCCGCGCCCGGCAGGCGGCTGGTACAGGCCGTTGTCGCGGGGCGTTGGGCCGTAGCCTTCGACCACACCCGCGCGAACCACGTTGTATCGAAAGGATCCAAGCACAATGGCACATGGCAGCGCAGCAACCGCCACTCCACAGGGACCAGCCTCCCTGCCCGGTATCCGCCACATCATCGCGATCGGCTCCGGCAAAGGCGGCGTAGGAAAAACCACGGTCGCCGCCAATCTGGCCATCGCCCTGGCAGCCCTCGGGCTCAAGGTCGGCCTCATCGATGCAGATATCTACGGACCCAATGTGCCGCTGATGTTCGGCACCAGCGGCCAACCCAAAGTACTGCCAAACAACCAGATCGAGCCCAATCTTGCGCACGGGGTCAAAGTCATGTCGGTAGGGCTTATTTCACCCGGTGACAAGCCAATGGTCATGCGCGGCCCCATGTTGCACCAGATCATCCGCCAGTTCCTGCAGCAGGTGGAGTGGGGCGAGCTCGATTTCCTGCTGATTGACCTGCCTCCCGGCACCGGGGACGTCGTCATCTCCCTGGTGCAGACGGTGCCGCTTACCGGCGCGGTTGTCGTGTCCACTCCATCCGACGTCGCGCTTCAGGACGCTCGCAAAGCGCTCGAGATGTTCGGCCAGGTCAACGTGGAGGTGCTTGGCATTGTGGAGAACATGAGCCACTTCACCTGCCCGCACTGCCACACCGAGATCGACATCTTTGCCAAGGGGGGCGCGGTGCGTACCGCGGAGCAGTTCAAGGTGCCTTTCCTTGGCTCGATCGAGCTGGCGCCTGCCATCCGGGAGGGGGGAGACCGGGGGGCGCCGGTAGCAACAGGCGGCCGAAATGCAGCATTTGCTGGTGAGTTCTTCGAGATCGCCCGCAAGGTCGCCGAGCGAGCCGCGCAGCTGGAAGGCAAGGGAGAAGACGTGTTCGAGATCCGGTAAGCGGGCGCCCATGCACCCGTAAACAGCAAAACGCCAGGGCATCAGCCCTGGCGTTTTGTGTGGATCGCCTGCATTGTGCAGGGTGATGCTCGAAGGAACTAGGCGGCGGCGGGAACCGCCAGCGCCTTGACCCGCGCGTTCAGCCGGCTCTTGTAGCGCGAGGCCGTGTTCTTGTGGAGGATGCCCTTCTGGACACTCTTGTCCAGGGCGGACACCGCCGAGCGGTACTGGGTGGCAGCCTCGGCCGCGTCACCCTTCAGCAGCGCCTCGCGCAGCAGGCGCAGCGTGCCGCGGATACGGCTCTTGTTCGCGCGATTTACCGCGGTCTTGCGCTTGGTCTGCCGAACGCGCTTCAGCGCGGATACATGATTTGCCATGGTCTATCGATTTCCTCAGAAGTTGGGGTGAGTGGGGATGTGCGGACACCCGCTCTCCCTGCAAACCTCAAGTCTAAGCGAGACCCGCCGCCGGGTCAAGCCGCGTCCCCGCCGGAACGGCGCAGGGCGTTCCCTTCTACGCGCCTGTACCGTAACACCGGGTGCCCCACGTCTCGCCCTGAGACGTGGGTTCATCCCCGGGCCCGATAAACCAGCCACACATCCATACTGGTCAGATTTCCGACTGGTTCAGAGTCCCGCTCTCCTTGAAAGTACCCGTAAGAAGGGCCGTCCCTCATGGGACGGCCCTCTCGCAACCAGACGATCGTCCCTGAACTAGGCAGATACCGTCGCCGCAACCGAGTTGGTGCGCGCCGAGATCTTGGTCAGCAGCTCGTCTGCATGCTTTTCTTCATCCAGCGTCTTCTGCAGCAGTTCCGCATGGTTCGTCAGGCCCAGGATCTTGGCCCAGTCCCGCGCCGAACCGTACGAGGCGATCTCATAGTGCTCAATCTTCTGCGCACTGGCCAGCAAACCTGCGTCCCGCACTGGGCCTTCGCTCGACTCCCGCACAATGTTCACGCCCGAACCGATCAGCGCGGCAATGATGGGGTCCTTCTTGTCATCGACTTCGCCATCCATGTCCTCGATAATCTGCTTGAGGCGACCTTCCTGGACCTTGGTCTCCTGCTGGTGTGACTGGAACGCCTGCTTTAACTGCTCGTCTTGAGCATGGCTGATCATGCTCTCCAGGCCGGCAATGATCTGCGTCTCGGTGGAAAGCAGGTAGCGGAGTTGACCGGTGTACAGTGCGCGTAAATCGTCGTAATCGTTCGGTGTAATCAGACCCATGGGGACAGCCTCTTCTTTCGGTGTAGTGACACCTGCTTACTGAGAGAGGGAAAGAGCGAGAAGCGTTGGCCTGCGCCTGTGATCTTGCTGCGCTTCCTGCGGCACTCTGCTTTAGCCAAATGGAAACCGGTTGCGTCGGCCTCGGCGAAGCACGCTCCGGGCCTTGCATCACTGCCGTCACAATCGATTATGAAGATTTGCAGGGAAAGCATTGACGCCCCGCCGGCCCGGCGCTAGTCTTGCGGCATTGACACCCGTTGCAGCCCCGGCGAGTCGCGCAGGCGGATCCATCCCAAGCCGCTGCTACCCGTCCCCAGCTGCGCTCCCTACTCACAATCCAGGCAATTCACCCCTGTGGCTGCTGCTTTCCCCTGGAAAGCGCGGTGCGCAGACGGAGGTTTATACGCCGCTTAATGACCACCATAACGCTTGAAATCACGCCCAACCTTGAGCCCCTGTTCGGGACCCGCGATGAAAATCTCAAGCTGATGGAGCGCGAGCTCCAGGTGCGGATCGACCTGCGCACAGACGCCGTCCACGTCAGCGGCCCGGCCGAAAGCCTGACCCGGGTAGAAGGCATCTTTGCCGATTTCGAGCACCTCCGCCAACGCGGCGTCCACCCGCACAATGGCGAGCTCCACTCGCTCCTCAAACTGGTCGTCTGCGACCCAACCGTCACCCTGCGCTCGCTCATCGAGAGCGGCAAGCAGCGGGCCACGGGCGGCGTCAAGCGCATCGTGCAGCCGCGGACCGTCAACCAGCGCTGCTACGTCGAGGCCATCGAGCAGAACGACATGACCTTCGGCATCGGCCCCGCCGGCACCGGCAAAACCTACCTGGCCGTTGCCATGGGCGCAGCGGCGCTGCTGGCCAAGAAAGTCAACCGCATCATCCTTGTTCGTCCGGCCGTTGAGGCAGGGGAGCGGCTCGGGTTTCTGCCCGGCTCGCTGCAGGAGAAGATCGACCCCTACCTGCGCCCGCTCTACGACGCCCTGTACGACCTGCTGGAGCCGGAACGCGTCGACAAGATGATCGAAAAGAACATCATTGAAGTCGCCCCGCTCGCCTTCATGCGCGGCCGCACCCTGTCTGACGCCTTCATCATCATGGATGAAGCCCAGAACACCACCAGCGAGCAGATGAAGATGTTTCTGACCCGCATGGGCAACAATTCAAAGGCAGTGATCACCGGGGACGTGACCCAGATCGATCTGCCCAACCCGCGCCGTTCTGGCCTGGTCGAGGCCATCAGCATCCTCTCCGGAACAGACGGCATCAAGTTCATTCATTTCGAGGACGGCGACGTGGTGCGCCACCACCTGGTGCAGCGCATCATCCGTGCCTACGACCACTTCGGGCGCGCCAAGCAGCTACCACTTGGCATGGGCGGCGCCTCAACCGAAAGCCAGGCCGGCCAGCCGCAGTAGCCTTCCTGCTTCGGCACGGGCGGTAAATGCGGTACCATGGCAACACGTGGAAGCAGTCAACAGGAGAGCATTGCTCTCCTGTTCCTGTTTGTAGAGCCAGACACGAGGAGCAGGTACGAGGCCGCCGGCCGGGCCGACATCATGGTTGTGATCGCAGCGGAAGTACGCGCACCGCGTGGAGCGCTCCCCCGGCGGGAGCTGCGCAGTTTTGTGCGCGAGGCATGCGCCGCCATCCCTCTCGCCGGCGAAGTCTCCGTGCTGCTCACCACCGATGCCGCCGTGCAGGAACTGAACAAGACTTTCCGCCGGAAGAACAAGCCAACTGACGTGCTCTCCTTTCCGGCCGCGCCGCTGCCTGGGGAAACACAGCTGGCCGGCGATCTTGCCATCTCGATCGACACGGCTGCCCGCCAGGCCGCGGAGTACGGACACACGCTGCTGCTGGAAGTCAAAATACTGCTGCTGCACGGCCTCCTGCACCTGGCCGGCTTTGACCATGAGCAGGATACCGGGCAGATGCGCCGCCGGGAACAGAAGCTGCGCGCGCAGTTCGCGCTGCCCGCGGGATTGATCCATCGCGCGGGCCAGGCGCCGGCAGATAGCAGCGCAAAAACATCTGTACTTACCGCTGTTGCAAATAGCAGGGCTGGCGCGGCAGAGCGGGGCCGTGCTCCTGCGAAACGCAGCGGGCGCACTCGAAAGACTGCCACCGCATGAGCCTTCTTCCCTATCTGCTGCTGCTCATCCTGCTGCCCATACTTACGCTTGCGTCCTATATCGATCGCATGTACTCGGAGATGGGCAAGTTTCTGTCGCGCAACTTCCAGGACAATATCGATGCATGGGAAGAGCGCGTCGAGCCGCGGCTTGGCCTGGATCGCGAACAACTCGCACTGTCGGCCGCCGTGCTGGCGCAGTTATCGCTCGCCGGCATCACGCTTGTCTTCGCCGCACTGCTGTTCTCGCGCGACCCGCGGGGCCTGCCCACACTTGGTGAAATAGCACAGGCAGTGTTTGCCGTTGTGTTGGTCATCGTGGTTTTCAACCGGCTGCTGCCGTATGTCTTCTTTACGCGCACCCAGGGCACCTGGCTGGTGCGGCTTCTGTGGCCGCTGCGTGTCCTCTTCATGCTCTTTCTGCCACTGACCGTGGCCATCAGCTTCCTGCTTTCTATCGTCACCTTCGCAAGCGAGCCATCCGACGAAGCCGAGGAGGATACCTCCGGGGCTGCCGTTACTGCACTGATCGAGGCTGGGCAGGAGGAGGGAATTCTTGAGGAGGAAGATCACGCACTGATCCGCTCTGCTGTCGAGTTCGGCGACAAGGTTGTGCGCGAAGTCATGACACCGCGCCCGCGCATCTTCGCCGTGCCGGAGGAAATCACCATCGAGCAGTTACTGATGCTTCTGGAAACGAATGCGTTTTCGCGTGTTCCTGTCTTCCAAGGAACGCTCGATTCGATCACCGGCATCGTCTTCGCGCATGACACGCTCCAGATCACGGATGTCGATGCGCACACCCGCACCGTCGGATCGATCGCCAGGCCGGCAACCTTTATCCCTGAAATCAAGCGGGCCAACGAGGCTATGCGCGAGATGCAGCGGGAGAAGCAGCACATGCGTATCGTGATCGATGAATATGGCGGCGTCGCTGGCCTGGTCACGATTGAAGATCTTGTCGAGGAGATTGTCGGCATCATAGCGGACGAACACGAAGGCGAAGACACAGAAGCAGTGCGCGTCGAATCAGAAGGGGTGTGGAGCGTGCCGGGCGACCTGGAAGTAGCGCAGCTCGAAGACCTGCTCGGCGGCGGCTGGGAAGCGCCGGAGGATTATGAAGCAACGACCGTCGCTGGCCTGGTCAGCGAAACAGCAGGACGCATCCCGATGCCGGGCGAAGTGGTCGAGGAGAATGGGCTGCGTTTTGAAATACTCGCGTCTACCGACCGACGCATCGAGCGAATGCGTGTATCGAGAGCCGGCGCCGCAGCCTAGTGGGCCCGGCAGTACAAAGGCCATGCAGCACGGCCGGAAAGAAATGGAAAGCAATGCGGAGTGGATTTGTATCGATACTGGGGCGGCCGAATGCGGGTAAGTCGACGCTTGTCAATGCGCTGACCGGCGAGAAGGTGGCAATCGTCACCAGCAAGCCGCAGACGACGCGCACCCGCATCCACGGCATCGTGGATGTGCCGGCGAAAAAGGGCAAGCACCCGTCGGCGCAGATCGTTTTCGTCGATACCCCGGGCGTGCATAAACCCAGCACCCTGCTCGACAAGCAGATGATGCAGGTTGTTTACGACGCGCTCGAAAGTCGCGACGTAGTGATGGTGATGGTGGATGCGTCGCGACGGCTGAAACTGCCCGAGGCTGGCGAAACAGCCGCGTCGCCAGCGAAAGATCCGGCAGAAGCTGAGTCTGCAACCGATGCAGTGGCAGAAGTGGCAAAGAAGCATGAGCGTCTAAGCAAGGAGGCAAGTGAAGACGCATTTGTCTTCCAGCTCATCGCCAGGCTGGACTGCCCTGTCTTCCTGCTCATCAACAAGATCGACTTGGTGCCGCGCGAAGAACTGCTTCCATTGATTACGGAACTGAGCGCCCTGCACCCATTCAAGGAAGTGCTGCTGCTGTCAGCACGCAAGCGGGATGGACTCGAGTTACTGATAGAAAAGCTGGTCGAGTATCTGCCCGAAGGCGAGCGCCGCTTTCCGAAAGACCAGTTCACCGATCAGCCCGAGCGTTTTCTCGCGGCAGAGCTGATCCGCGAGCGCATCCTGATGGAAACCGGCGAAGAGGTTCCGTACGCCAGCGCCGTGGTGATCGAGCAGTGGGAAGAGCCGCCCGCACCGACGCGCAAGCCGAAGAAAAAGCCTGGCGCGGAAGAAGCGCCAGCGAAGCTGCCTCTGACACGAATCGCCGCGGCGATCTACTGCGAGCGCGATGGCCAGAAAGCCATTTTGATTGGCAAGGGCGGCGCGAAGTTAAAGGCCATCGGCACGTCGGCACGCAAAGAGATCGAGCAGTTGCTGGGGACCCGCGTCTTCCTGCAGCTGCATATCATCGTCGAAGAGGGCTGGCGCGAAAAGCGCGGCTTCCTCGACACCCTCGACTGGCGACGGCAGCTTGATGAAATCGCCCTGATGAAGGCGCGCAAGGCAGAGTAGGTGTGTACTGCGCGCTGCCGGCGGCAGTAATCAAGGCCCGGGTAATCCTGAATGAGAAACCGGTGTCATCCGAATGGGTGACAGGGTCATCCGAATAAGTAACAGGGTCATCCTGAGCGAAGCCGAAGGACCTGCGGTTGACCTCGCACCAAGCCCCAGCAAGGGGTTTTATCCCGCGCACCTGCTGCGCCAGCCCGCAAAGAATGGGTCATTACGCGCCGACGCCCAACAGCAGTCAAACACCGGGTCATGGCGTAGCGAGGCACGCTGTCCCATAGATCGACCGCGTTCAACAATTTGTCTTTATGTTTATCTGTGTTCGCGAAGAACGCCTGGAAGAGGCCGAGCTGAGGGTTGTTGTAATCAATCCCGGCAGGTGCAGGCAGATCGCGGGCGTTCTCGGTTTCTTTTGGCGAGATCAGGGGCTTGCCTTTTTCTACAGGCGTTTTAGCTTCCCCATCTGAGGCGCTTTTTCCCTGTGTCGAGTGGAGGTCCCTCCTAAGCTGCTCAATGTAAACGAGCATCTTCGCGCGCTGGTCTTCGTCATCGACGGACGTGAGCCACTCGACCGCTTGGGCTAGAACAATAGGGGCATCGCGTGCAAATTGCGCTTTCCTATCCCGCAACTCGTCTTCCAGAGAGAAAACCCTTCGCCGCAGCCTATCGGCTTCCATCAACAGGCTCGCCGCTTCCCCAGCCGTTGCCGGTTCTGGTCTTGCTGCTGTAGCACGCGTTTGCATCATCGACGGAGTTTTCTGAGTCTGTCACCCTGTCTCCTGTCACGTACTCGCGTAACCACACTTTGCGTACTCACCCAGCCGGCTAGCGATCAGTCAGCGTCCAGCCCGACTGCAGAACCTCGAGAGACTCAGCATTAACGAGTTTATGCCTACGCGCCTACTCGCGGTCGGCGGGTGATCGTGTGGCAGCAGGTCACGGAGCTTCCGCCGGGACGCCGTTTTTTGCTGCCGACGCGCGGCTTCGAGCACCCCGGACGGATCTTCCGCTTCCCGGACCTCGGCGAGCAGGGAACGAAGGGCTTCGCGTTCGACCAGCCGGGAGCGTCCGACCGGAACCGTCGGCAGCGCGTCCATGAGCAGCTGCGCGGCGCGGGGCTGAAGCGAGGAGAGCTGCTCGAGGTCGCGCCGTTCGTAGTGCGAGCGAACGGAGTTCTCGACCAAACGCTCGATTCCGTGGAGCTGGGGAAGCCAGGAGAGGGGCCGCGGCATGGTTCGGAACCTCGTCTTCTTGTCCCGGGCTTAGCATAGCGAGGTCTTGGGGGGATGGTTATAACTCCGCGTATGCGCACTAATGCTTCTTCTCTTAACTCACTCTGACCGCTGAGAGGGGATGCTTCTCGGGGGTTAGAGCCTGCTACAGTCATCTTGGCCGTTGAATGGAACGAACACCCGGCCCGAAGGGGCCGCCAGCCGCGCAGGCGGTCTGGAGGTTGACTTGGAACTGGAACTGGAACGCGAACAGGGCAGGGAAGGGGTCGCGCTGCCCGAAGACCCGCTCACCCGCGACGCCCGGCGCTACCTCCAGGCCGCGAAGGCGCCGAGTACGCTGCGGGCCTACCGCGCCGACTGGCAGCACTTCCTCCGGTGGAGCGGGGCGCGGTGGCGCTGCCGGCCGAGCCGGGCACGGTCGCGCTCTACCTGGCGGCGCTTGCGGCCACCCATCGGCCGGCGACGATCACGCGCCGGCTGACCTCGATTACGAAGGCATACGCAGTAGCCGGGCACCCGAGCCCGGCCACGATGGGGCAGGTGGTGGTTGCCGAGACCCTGCAGGGGATCCGCCGGACGCTAGGTACGAACCAGGTCGGCAAGCAGCCGCTGGTCCCGCGGACCTGATCCAGGTGCTGGCCCACCTCGAGCCCGGGCTGGGCGGGGTGCGGGACCGGGCGCTGCTGCCGGCGGGCTACGCGGGCGCGCTGCGGCGCCCGGAGCTGGCTCCGCTCGCGCTCGACGATCGCGGCTGGGCGGAGGAAGGAGCGGTCCTCACGCTGCGCCGCTCGAAGACCGACCAGGCAGGGCAGGGAAGACGCGTTGCGATCCCGCGGGGCAACCATCCTGGGACC
>CAXTEW010000107.1:0-9591 GCA_964243175.1 uncultured Acidobacteriaceae bacterium | reverse complement strand
CTCCGGGCTGGGACTAGCCGTCTGCAACCAGATCGTCGCGCAGCACGAAGGCGTGATGCGGGTAGCGAGCGTACTTCAGCAGGGATCGACATTTCAAGTGGAGTTACCGAGTGTATGAGTGCCTCTAACAATGAATCCGTCTTGATTGTGGATGATGAAGTCGGGATACGCACAGCATTGCGCGCGAGCTTCGCACGCAACGGCTGGCAGGTCGAAACCGCGTGTGGCTTGCGAGAAGCCTCTGCTGCCCTTGCCAAGAGAAGTTTTCGGCTCGTCGTCAGCGACATACGCATGCCAGACGGAGATGGCCTCGACGTCATGCGCCTGGCTCGCAGGCTCTCACCGGCGACAGCGGTCATCCTGCTGACGGCATTTGGTTCGGTGCCGGACGCGGTGGCAGCGATGCGAGGCGGGGCTTGCGATTACCTCACCAAGCCTGTTTCATTCGAGCAGTTGGAAGAAGCCGCAGCTCGCATCATGCGCCCCTTCGCCAGCGACGCGGCGAGCGGCATGGCCACGGGCAGCAGCATGGTAGGAGGATCGATAGCGCTGCGGCGCGCCATTGAGCGAGGCCGCGCCGCTGCTTCCACTGACGCGGATGTCTTGATCGAAGCAGAAAGCGGTACCGGCAAAGAACTGCTGGCGCGTTACATCCACGAGATCAGCGACCGTAACCGCCGACCCTTTGTGGCCATCAACTGCGCCGCTGTCCCGGAGCACCTGCTGGAGAGCGAGTTGTTCGGTCATGCTCGTGGCGCCTTCACGGGGGCCACGAGCTGCAAAGCAGGCAAGTTCGAGCTGGCGAATGGGGGTACCCTGCTGCTCGACGAGATCGGCGACATGCCCCTGCACCTGCAGCCGAAACTCCTCCGTGCCCTGCAGGAGCGCGAGATAGAGCGGCTGGGCGAGACGCGGCCGATCGCGATTGATATCCGGGTCATCGCGACGACAAACGTCATGCTGGCAGCCCGGGTCGACGAGGGGAGATTTCGCAGCGACCTGTACTACCGTCTCAATGTGATTCCGCTCAGTCTGCCGCCTCTCCGGGAGCGCGCGGAAGACATACCTGTCCTGGCCCGCTACTTTGTCGAGAAGTTCGCTGACAAGGCACGGGCCGTGCCTGTCATGAACACGGAGTTTATCGAGCGGCTCGCCGCCCACCACTGGCCCGGCAATGTACGGGAACTCGGCAACTTCATGCGCCGGGTCTGCTCCTTGCACCGGAGCGCGATGATCGACGAGGCCTGCTTCGATCAGGAGTTCCAGGAGCGCCGCGAGACCCCGCCGGTCCGCATCGATCGCGGGTTGCTGCCCGGTGCGCCGATCCGGCAGCTGGAACGGGCCCATGTGGAAAACACGCTGGTGATGACCCGGGGCAATCGCACGGAGGCCGCCGAGCTGCTTGGTATCAGCATTCGAACCATGCGCAACAGGATTCGCGAATATGGGCTGCCGCCCCGGAGATATGCATAGTATGGCAACACCGTCATTTCTTCCTTCCTCGCTTGAGCGTTTTGTCCAGTTGAGCGGAGCCCGGGAACATGCGATTGCCGCGAACATGGCAAACGTGGATACCCCCGGCTACCGCACCAAGGATCTTGATTTCCGCACGGAGATGGCGCGGGCCAGTACAGCCGAGGCGTCAGACGTTGCGCCGGCGGTTGGTGAAGTACGCGGGCTACTGGAGCGGCCGGATGGTAACAATGTCAATCTCGACCGAGAAAGCCTGCTGCTTGCGCAGACGCAGCTGCAGTACCAGGTCGGCGTGCAGCTGATCAAGGGTAATTTTCACGAACTACTGAGCGCGATCAATGGAGGCAGCTGACCATGGGACCATTCGACACACTTGCAATCAGTGGCTCGGCGTTGTCAGCCGAGCGCCAACGTTCCGAGGTCATCGCCGCCAACATGGCAAATGCGGAGACGACGCACACAGACGCTGGCGGCCCATTCCGCCGCAAGGAAGTCGTTTTCTCTTCGTCCAGCAATGCTTCCTTCCGCATGGCATTTGCCAGTGCCGGCCATCTTCCTGGACGTCTCGCAGGAAGCGTGCGGGTATCCGAGATCGTCGCTGATCCGACGGCGCCGGTGATGCGTTATGAGCCTGGCCATCCAGACGCCAACAAGGATGGGTTCGTCGCCTACCCTGCCATCAATCCAGTGCAGGAGATGGTGGACCTGATGGGTTCGGTGCGAGCCTACCAGCTCAACGCGTCGGCTGTTGCCGCTGCCAAGCAGCTGATCACGCAATCGATCGACATACTGAAGAGTTAGTGACACAAGCGCAGGAGCTTCCCGATGAGCATAGGTATTTTAAGTGAATTGTTTCCCGCGGTCGTCACCAAGGCAGAGCCGGCAGCAGCAGCGGCGAGCTCCATGGCGCCTGGCGGCGTTGCCGGCTTCGGTGATGTCCTCAAGAGCGCGATCAACCAGGTCAGCGACCTGCAGGGAAGCGCTAGCCAGCAGGTCGGATCCTTGATCGGCGGCGGCAATGCCGACATGAGCAAGGTGATGATTTCGATTGAGAAAGCGGACGTGGCGTTTCAGTTGATGATGCAGGTGCGAAACAAGATCGTCAGCGCCTACCAGGACATAGAAAAAATGCAGTTCTGAGCAGCACGGGATAAGTTGAATCATTATGGCGGGACAGAACCAGGCACTTACTCAGGCTAAACAGTTTTGGAAGGGCCGCACCCAGGGCCAGCGCCTCTTTCTCGGCGCCGGGCTGGCGGCGACCGTGGGCCTGGTCGTGCTGTTTACTAACCTGATCGCTACTCCTGACTACAAGCCGTTGATGACCGGTCTGGAGCCGGCAGACGCGCAGGCGATCTCGGCCGAGCTCGCGGCGAAGAAAATACCCTTTCAACTAAGCCCGGATGGGAAAAGCATTAATGTCGCAGCGGACCAGGTGGATGCGGCTCGGCTGGACGTGGCGTCGAGCCAGTCCACCCACAGCGGCCGCATGGGCTTTGAACTGTTCGACAAGGTTTCCTGGGGACAGACCGAATTCGATGAGAAGGTCAACTACCAGCGTGCGCTCGAAGGCGAGTTGGAGCGCACGATCATGACTCTCGGCGGTGTCAAGAGCGCGCGGGTGCACCTGGTGATGGCGACCGAATCTGTGTTCATCGACCGCGAGCGCGCCGCCAAATCATCGGTCACGCTGAAGCTGAGCCGGGGTGAGTTATCCCGAGAGGAAAGAGTATCCATTCAGCGACTTGTCTCAGGCGCTGTCGATGGCCTGAAGCCTTCGGATGTGTCGATCATCGATGCTGATTCGAACGAGGTACTCGGGGGCAGTAGCGAATCGTCCGCGGCCGGGGAGGCTGTGGAGCAACAACTGACGCAGCGCCTGGTTGCGACCCTGACCCCGGTTGTTGGCGCGGACCATCTCAGGGCCAGCGTGAATGTGGAGTACGAACTGGGCACAACCGAGGAAAGCCAGGAGAAGTACGATCCGGCTGTGAGCGTGCCGCTGAGTGTCCAGCGCTCTGACGAGCAAAGCGGATCGGGTGGGGTGGGCGGCGTGGCGGGAACAACCAGCAACGTCCCTCAGCCCAAACCAAATGTGCCGACTCCCTCGGGTGCCGATGGTAACGAAACCTCCAAAACGGAGAACTCTGTCTTCGGGGTCAACAAGATCACCCGTCACTCCATCGAACCGCCGGGGCGCATCCATCGCCTCACTGCCGCCCTGCTGGTCGATGACTCGACAGTGCGCAAGCCTGGGGTGAAAGGCAAGTGGGTAGAAACCAGGGTGGCGCGCTCGCCGGAGCAGTTGAAGCAGATCCAGACACTTGCGGAAGCTGCCATCGGCTTCGACTCGACGCGCGGGGACCTCATCAGCATCCAGGACATTTCCTTTGACCGGCCGGAAGCCGTGGAGGTGCCTCCGCCAACCCTGCTTGCCAAGGCGCGCAAGGGTTTGTCCGACTTTTCGGCCCTGGTGCGCTACGGCATGCTTCTGATCCTGTTCCTCCTGGCCTACGTGCTCATGATTCGTCCACTGCAGAAGCGAGCCCTGGCTACGTCCAAGGAGGCGCTGCCCCTGCCGGCGCTGCCTGAGGCATTGCCTGCCGTGCCGCTACCGCCACCGCAGGACGATCTGCTCCTTACGCTCGCGCTCAAGGAGCAGTTAATCAAGCTGGTGCAAGCAGAACCAACAAGCAGCGCACGAGCCGTACAGACGTGGCTGCGGGGAGAAGCCGAGTGAGCGTCGATGCTGATCTGCAGGGGATGACTGGACTCCGCAAGGCAGCCATTCTCGTCGCCCTACTGGGAGACGAGGCGGCAGCCACTATTTTCCGGCACCTGGTCGAGGAAGATCTGCAGCGATTGATGCAGGAGATAGCCCGGCTGGGGAGCGTGTCGAAGGAAGTGTCATACAAGGTGCTGCAGGAATACCAAATCATGACGAGTGCGCAGGAGCACCTGGCGCAGGGCGGGCAGGAATTTGCTACGCGCCTGCTGGTCAAGGCTTTTGGCGAAACCACGGCACGTGACATGGTGCAGCGACTGATGCGCGCGCAGGAGGTGAACTCTTCCCGCGTGGAGTCGCTGCAGCGGATCGAACCGAAGCAACTCGCCCGCTTCCTCGAAGGCGAGCACCCGCAGACGGTGGCTTTGATTCTGGGCCACCTGGACGCCAAGCAGGCCTCCGCCCTGCTGATGTGTCTGCCCCAGCCGGTGCGTGCCGAGTCTGTGAGGCGGCTCGCTAATCTGCGCCAGTTCTCGCCGGAAATGGCGGAAAAGGTGGCGATCGTGCTCAACCGGCGCCTGCGCTCTGTAGGGGAACAGAAGCGGAAACACTACTCCGGCTTTCAGAGTGTTGCTGACCTCATGAACAACATCGATGCCACAACTTCCAGTGAAATCCTCGAAGCGATCGAGAAAGAAGAAGCCAAGCTGGCGGTAAGTATCCGCGATCTGATGTTCACCTTCGACGACTTTATCAATGTGCCTGAAGTCCAGATTCGCGAAGTCACAGGAGCAGTAGACAAGAAAATACTAACGCTTGCACTGAAGGGTGCCGAAGAAGATCTACGCAACCACTTCTACCAGACTATGTCTTCGCGCGCGATCGAGATGATGAAGGAAGAAGCAGACACGATGGGACCCGTGCGCAGCAAGGATGTAGCCAAGGCACAGCTGGACGTGGTCGCCGTAGCCCGCAAGCTGGAAGCCGAAGGTAAGATCGTATTGAAGAGCGAAGGAGCAGACGAGTATGTCCTCTAGCAGCGCAGCTTATGTGAGCATCGATGCGCCACCCGCGACATTCCAGTACCGCCAGATGAACCTCCCAGCGCTGCCGCGCATTGCTGAGGAGCCGGTCGATGCCGCCCAGGTCCACCTTGCGGCGGCGGCGCTGGAAGCGCAACTCGCGGACGCTCGCGAACAGGGAGTTCGTGAGGGCGAGCAGAAAGCGCGGGCAGAGTGCGAAGCGCGCTCGACGAGCGAGGCCGCGAAGATTGCTGCAGCCATCGAGGTATTTCAGGCGATGCGCAAAGATTACTTCGCGCGCGTGGAAGGGGAGGTCGTGCACCTGGCCCTGGCGATCGCAAAGAAGGTGCTGCACCGCGAGGCACAGGTGGACCCAACCCTGGTTGCGGCGCTTGTACAAATCGCGCTGGCCCAGCTGAAGGAGGGGTCCGCCGTGTCCATCCGCGTCCGGCCGGAAGAAGCGCCGCGGTGGCGAGACCACTTCGCGACAGGCGCCCCGGGCGTTGCTGTTGTCGAGGATCCTGCGCTGTCGCCACAGGATTGCCTTCTGGAAACAGAGCTGGGTACGGCGAACTTCAGCCTTGATGCGCAATTGAAAGAGCTGGAGCAGGGCTTCTTCGATGTGCTCGCGCAGAAGCCACGGCTCGGATGACGACGCCGCTCGCGCCCTACTTCGATCAACTGGAGCAGGCCAGCAGCCTGCGATGGAGCGGGCGGGTCTTGCAGGTGGTCGGCAACCTTGTCGAGTCAGAAGGGCCGTTCTGCTCGGTCGGCGATGCCTGCGAGATATCGACCAGCACGGGCCAGGTTTATTCCGGCGAAATCGTCGGGTTCCGTGGACCGGTCATGCTCACGATGACACTGCAGCTGCCCCAGGGCATCCGCTACGGCGACCGTATCGTGGCATTCGGCGCTCGCCCCTCGATCCGCGTAGGACCTGAGCTGCTGGGGAGGGTGATCGACGGTACAGGAGCACCGCTCGACTCACTAGGGGAGTATCGTGCGCGAGGCTCGGTGCTGGTCGATGGCCCGGCGCCGCAGCCGCTCGACCGCCGTCCTATCCGCGAAGGCTTGGGCTGTGGCGTACGGGCGCTGGATGCGTTTGTCACCTGTGGCCGTGGTCAGCGGCTGGGCATCTTCGGCGGCAGCGGTGTGGGCAAGAGTACGTTGCTAGGCATGATGGCGCGTGGTACGGGTGCTGATCTCACCGTGCTGGCCCTGGTCGGCGAACGCGGCCGCGAAGTGCAGGAGTTCCTCGAAGTCATTGGCGAAGAAGGGCGGCGGCGCTCGGTACTTGTCGTTTCGACCTCCGACCAGTCGCCGCTGCTGAAAATCAGGGCTGCACTTGCTGCCACGGCGATCGCCGAGCATTTTGCGGCATCGGGCAAGAACGTACTCCTGGTGGTTGATTCGCTGACCAGGTTTGCCATGGCGCAGCGCGAGATCGGCCTGGCGGCGGGCGAGCCCCCGACCTCCAAAGGCTACACGCCATCAGTGCCGAACATGCTGGCGAGGCTGGTGGAGCGCGCAGGCAATTTCAAGACCGGCAGCATCACCGGGTTTTACACCGTGCTGATGGAGGGCGATGATCAGCAGGATCCCGTGGCCGACACGGTACGATCGCTGCTCGATGGACACATCATCCTTGATCGCAATCTCGCACTTCGCAATCACTTTCCTCCTATTTCAGTACTGGACAGCCTGAGTCGCCTCATGTCTTCTGTTGCGTTGCCTGAGCACTTGGGCAAGGCGCGTGCGCTGCGGGTCCTGCTGGCCTCCTACACGCGCTCAGAAGATCTGATCCGGATCGGCGCTTACCAGAAAGGTTTTGACGCGGTGCTTGATCGTGCTGTCGACGTACTTCCACAGCTGAACTCCTTCTTGCAGCAGGGTGTCGATGAACGGCCGGAGTACGGCGGGGTACTACAGGCCCTGCGCGAGCTCCCGTCCTGATATGGCCTTCTGTTTCTCACTGGCCACGGTTCTGCGCCTGCGCGAGGTAGCCGAAGCAAGAGAAGAGCGCCTGCTGACGCAGATCCTCCACCAGGTCGCGCGTCAACAGGGGGAGCTGGCTGCGCTCGCTGCGGGCCGCGCCGCAGTGGGGATGGAGCGTGCAGCCGCACTGGATCTGCGCACGCGGGCAGCCGCGGTGCAGGACCTGGAAGCCCGGCTGCTCGGCATCGACCAGGCGCAAACGCATGGAGCTGAACAATTGCTGAAGCTGGAAAAACTGCGCGACACGCAGAGGAAGCATTACGAAGCAGCGCACTGCGCCTGCGAACTGCTAACTGCCATGCGCGCGACGCAGCACGACCTCTTCCAGAACAAGCTTGCGCGCCAGGAGCAAAAAGCGATGGATGACAACTTCGCCGCGCGGCGTTCTTTCCACTAGGCACCGTTTGCCTACTGCAGTCGGCAAGTGTTGCCGCGTTGCCTAGTAGCCCGGTGTTCATGCTTCCACTGCCTAGTGAGAAAGAAGCAGCTAAGTCGCACAAATCATTGCACAAGCGAGATAAGTCGCCACTTACATCCGAAATGGCTGGCAACGTGCTGTTAGAAACGATGTGCGTATCTCTTTCACGTCCGCTACAACGGCACTGCCACTTAGCTCTGCTGCCCCGACCATTGAGGCCGCCGGGCCGCCGCCCGCTTTCAAAGATGCGTATGCGGCGGCTTCCGGGCGCGGCGCTCCCGGGGCGGCTGGACTCAGCCTCGCAGCTGCAGTCAAGCTCGCATCGGCACCCGGCAACGGGACGACACAGTTGACAGGAAAGAAGGGAACCAGCCAGGGAGAGCCGGTTCGTGATCTCCCCGTCGCACCCACCCCCGCCGGTGACCCGCTGCTCCTGCAGGCGCCTGTCGTCCCTATCACGGTTGTGCAGGCAACGGTAATTCCGCTGCCGGCCGAGTCAGGAACATCCGGGTCGAAAACATCAAGCGACGCGGCAAGCGGAAAGCTGGCCGGTGGCTCGCTCCCGACGGACGGGCCTGGGGGAAACGGTTTGAACCTGCTCAGCTCCGCAGTGCCACAGGGTCCCGGCGTGCGCGGCAAAGGCTCCTCTTTGCCATCGAGCGCCGTCCCTTTGTTCCCTGATGCTCGGGACATGGGGGAGGAGAGTCAGCCAGCAGCGGACTTGTCCGTTGCCATCCTGGCGCAGCCTCCGACTATGCTCCCCGCTCCGTCCGTCGTCCTGCCGCTGGCGCAAACCGCGACGCAGCCATCAAGTGCAATAGAGATCGCCGCGTCACCCATTGGCCAGGTGCCGCTACTTGGGGCAGTACCGCTTCGGCCAGCAGGGAGCGGCCTGGCTCCGAACGCGGCCGGGGTAACTCCGCCCGCGAGCAGGCAGGAAGCCGGCGCCCCGTTGGAAAAGCGTTCCCCGGCCGTTTTACCAAGCACTTCTCCATCGCCAGAAGCGCAAGCCGCGTGTGGAGCTGTTCCTGCCAGCAAAGATGACGCAACAAGCCGCAGCAAGCCTGCCCCCGAGAAGAGCAGGGGTGGCGTGGAGACTGTGCCCACGGCGGCGCAGACCGGTGAGGGCGGTACCCTGCCGGCCAGCGCCCCGGCGCAGGTGTCGATCTTGTCGGCACCTGCGGCCACGGCCCCGCCCGCAATGCCAGTCACAATCCCGGTCGTGCAGGCTGACACGCACGCGGGCGCGAGCGAAGGTACACCGTCAAGCGCCCAAACCTCTTCATTGCAGACGAAGAGTGAGAGTGGGACCCCCGGCGTTCGCGACAAGAACCAGGCTGACGCGGGCGCGCAGGACAGCGGAGGAGCGACGGCCGGCATGGCTGTGCCCTTCTCTGTGAAGGGTGATGGCAGCACGGTCGCCCCGGCTGATGCAAGCGGCGCGACGCAGCTGCTAGAGATGCGTGCGTCGGACCAGCAGCAGGCCTCGCTGGTGACATCTTCCGCTGCACCGGAAGCGCCGGCGGGCAGACCAGCCGCCCTACCAGGCGAGCAGCAGGCAGGACCCTCGTCTCTGCCCGCCGGCACGGCGATCCCAGTGCCTGAAGTTCACTCGGCACAACTGGCGCAATCCGTGCACCAGGCCGAGATGCGGCTTGGCATACAGTCGCCGGAATTCGGCGCTATCTCGATCAACACTTCATTGACGCACCAGGCGCTTTCAACCCAGATCTCGCTCGACCACCCGGGCTTAAGCCAGGCAATCGCTACGCACCTCTCTGCGATCGAGGAAAAACTGAGCAGCGCTTACGGGTTGCAGGCGCGGGTCGAGGTCAGGGACGGCAGCAGCATGACCACTTCTGGAGAGAATGCGCAGCAGTCGAGAGGCGGCAGGCAGGAACAGGGCAGCGGCGCGCGCACAGGTGCAACGGGGCTGCCCAACGAGCAGGCTGTCCCCT
>CAXTEW010000106.1:0-9742 GCA_964243175.1 uncultured Acidobacteriaceae bacterium | reverse complement strand
CCCCATCTCCTCAGTCAGTGGGCAAGGGGTAGATGCCCTTCGGTATGCCATGGCGGAGTATGTTCGTGCACACCGAATTGAGCAGGTCTCGGCAGCAGCGGAACTCGCTGGTGGCTTTTAAGAACAGCGCCGGGTACCGAGGTGTTCTACCCGCCGCGCCCGGGTAGACAGGGGCGCTGTTGAGCGCGTAAAACCAAAATATGGGATTCTGCGAAAGCCTTTCACCTGGGCCTTTGGAAAGCACGACTCGGTGCACCTTCGTGCGAGGTGCAAGGTGAAGGGCACCAACAGGCGCCGGTTTTTACAAGGGATGGCTGCATTGGCCCCTATGTTTGGTCCCGGGTTCGGGCAGATTCTCGGACGCGGACAGTCCGCGCGCGGCACCACAGCCGCGGGAAATACCCTTTTTGTAGGCACCCAGACCAGCGATGGAAGCAAAGGTATCTACGCCTACGACTGGGATCCAGGCGCAGGCACCTTGACCTTGCGAGGCCTGGCCGCTGCGACCCCGATGCCTACTTTTCTTACGCTTTCCGCGGATAAGCGGCTCCTGTTCGTTGCCAACGAGACAGACTCGTTTGCGGGCAGCAAGTCGGGCGGGGTCTCCAGTTTTCGTGTGGAAGCCCAGCCAGGTGCCCCTCCCACGCTGGCGCCGATCAATAGTGAAGTCGCTGGTGGCGCGTCGACCTGCTATGTCGGGATTGATCACACCACGAGGGTCCTGCTGTGCGCCAACTATGGCGGCGGCAGTGCTTCCTCTTTCCAGATCGCGCCGGACGGCGCCATCAGCCCTGCTGTATCGCACTTCCAGTACCATGGCAGCGGCCCCAACCATGAGCGGCAGGATGCGCCCCACGTGCATCGAGCCATGGTCTCGCCTGGAAACAAATACGCGCTCTTTAATGATCTCGGCCTGGATCTCATCCATATCTATGCGCTGGATGCGGCGACAGCCACGCTGACCCCGAATGATCCACCAGCCTGGCATGCTCCCGCAGGCTCGGGACCCCGCGCGCTCCGTTTCCATCCCACCGGTCCCTGGGCCTACTGCGTCACAGAAATGGGTTCTGAAATCCTGGTGCTCGACTGGAACGAAGCAGCGGGAACGCTGAGGACGAAGCAACATGTTTCGCTGGTGCCACCCGGTTTCACGGGTCGCTCCCAGGCTTCCGAGGTCGTGCTCGACCGGTCGGGGCGCTTCCTGTACGCCGCCGATCGCTATTATGACGGCATCTACAGCTTCGCCGTGGACCCGAAAACCGGCGAGATTCACGACATGGTTCGTACCGAGGCCGCCGGCAAGACGCCGCGCTTCATCACGCTTGATCCAACAGAGCGCTGGCTGCTCTCGGCTGATCAGGACTCGGACGGGATCGCGATCTATGCCCGCGACGTGAAGACCGGCCGGCTTGCGGCGCATGGGCAGGTATTCCCGCAGACCAAGCCGCAGTGTCTCGTCTTCGTTTAGCGCGGTTACGCTCGAAATCTAGCGCAGGGAGCACACTGGCAGCGGCGGGATGAGGGGGCCGCCGCCTGGCCGCCGCGCTTACGCCGTGGCAGTGGCCAAAGCCGGGCTCAAACCGGCGGACACCTTTTGCGCCGCTGGTGAAACCAGTGTGCAGGCAGAGCGATCCCGCAGCATCCGCGCTACCAGTGCGGTATGCATAGCGTGCCCGGCACGCTCAGCGACCACTCGTCCCAGTATCTGGTGGCCGGCCAGTGCGAGATCGCCGATCAGGTCCAGTACCTTGTGCCGCACAAACTCATCCGGGAAGCGCAGGGCGCCGTTGGCGACCTTGCCACCAGCCACGATGATCGCATTTCTGTCGGACACGCCCCGTATCAGGCCCATACCGCGCAGCTTCTGCTCATCCTCCCGAAAACCGAAGGTTCGTGCTGGTGCGATCGCGTCACCGTAGGAGCCATCCGCAAGATCGATCGATAGCTGCTGCGTCCCGATAGGATCGGGGAAGTCGATGGCGTAGGAAATCGAGTAGCCGTCCCCTGGGTACACGCCCAGGAACTTGTTGCCATCCTGAATTTCAATCGGCTTCAGGATCCGGAGGTACTCCCGCCGCCGCCGCTGCATCTTCAGCCCGGTTCTCTGGATCGCTTCCACATACGGCAGGGCAGACCCATCCAGGATAGGCAGCTCCAGGTTGTCCAGTTCAATGATGACGTTATCGATCGAGAGCCCGGTCAGCGCTGACAGGAGGTGTTCCGTCGTCGAGATGAGTACGCCCTGCCGCATGAGGCTGGTCGCATAGGAGACCTTGGCTACATTGCGCCCCGTCGCCGGAATCTCGAAATTGTCGAGGTCCGTCCTCCGGAACACCACGCCAGATCCGGCAGTCGCCGGCAGCAGCCGCATCGACACAGGCGCATCGCTGTGGAGCCCGGTGCCCGAAAACGACAGAGGCGATGCGATCGTTTGCTCGAAATGGGTCCGCACGGAGAAATTCGAGTCGGAAAAGAATCTTTGCTCGGGCAATATTTCTGCTCCGGTCACTTGGATAAGGCACGTTTGCCTAGAGCTTAACTCGAGGGCTTTCCCCTGTTGTGTGTCTAGAAAGCCACACAAGCGTTCACCGCGATATGGGTACCTGAACCAGCAACTCTGTCATTCCTGGCTACTTACCAGGATCCATTAGCCAGGCTTGATCGAAAAACCTTTCAGCATCTCTGTCGCAAGTGCCAGCGGCAGACCCACAACGTTGCTATAGTCTCCCTGGATCCGCGGTACCCACCGTGCCGCCCTGCCCTGGATCGCGTAGGCCCCGGCTTTTCCATCAGGCTCGCCGCTGACGATGTATTCCGCGATATCAGTCTCACTCAGGGTCAGGAAGGTGACATAGGTCACCGCGGCTGCTAGCTCGCAGCGCTCCGCCGAGCAGGCACACACGCCGGTCACCACCTGGTGGGTAGCGCCAGACAGCAGGCGAAGCATACGTGCCGCATCCTCGGCATCCGCTGGCTTGCCCAGCAGTTCACCCGATGGCGCAAGGACCACCGTGTCAGCTCCCAGCACCACAGGATGGCGGGGCCATGCTGTCGCGGTATCGAGCATTTCTTGAGATTCCGCCGCGTTGGCGATTTCGCCGTCTCGCGCGGTAGCCGGCTGTACCACCCGCAGCACCGCCTCGGCTTTCAGCAGTGCCAGCCTCGTCGCCAGGGTTACAGCGTCTTCCCCGGGCAGCGCCGTTTCATCTACATCCGCTGCGCAGATGCGAAACTCAAAACCAGCCTGGAGCAGCAGTTCCCGCCGGCGTGCTGAGGCCGAGGCGAGCACAAGCCTGGTCCCCACCGGCGCTTAGTAGCCGGCCGGGGCGGACAGTGCAGTCCGCAGCCCGTCGGCGGCAGCCAGGCCCCATGCCATCCCGGGCGTGTTGTGGGCCAGCCCGACCCGGCCCCTGCGGTCCATCAGGATGATGCCGCCGTAGCCTTCCAGGCGCGTATACAGGTAGGCGATCGCATCCGTCGCGGCCTCCTGCGGAGTCGCTCCGCCCTGCACCTGGTCCACCGCCCACTTGCCGAGAACCAGCTTCATGATCGGCTCGCCCCAGCCTGTGAGCGACGCGGCGGCGCTTTCATTATCGGCATAACACCCGCAGCCGATCAGCGAAGAATCGCCGACCCGCCCTGGCGTCTTGTTCAGCGTTCCACCCGTTGACGTACCCGAGGCCAGGTTGCCGTGGCTGTCTAGTGCCACCGCCCCCACCGTGTCGTGCGAAGAGCCGTCGTAGCGCGTTCCGCCAGCCACAATCGCAGCCGCCTCTCCCGCGAAAGTGGTGTCCGGTAGCCCCGCCTGCTCCTTGCGCTGCGCGTCCCGGAGGTTCTGCTCTTCGCGCGCAACCACCAGCTCCTGGTTCGCGATCAACTCCATCCCGTGCGCGGCGGCAAACTCTTCTGCCCCGGCACCGACAAAATACACATGCGGGCTTTGCTCCATCACCAGCTTTGCCGCCAGGATCGGGTTACGCAGCCGCTCGACGCAAGCCACACCGCCTGCGCGCAGCGTCGCTCCATCCATCAGAAGGGCGTCCAGCTGCACCCGCCCATCCCGGGTGAGAAACGCGCCGCGCCCGGCGTCAAAAGTCTCATCATCCTCGAGCACCGTGATAGCCGCGCTCACTGCCTCCAGGGCAGTCGCGCCTCCCTCCAGCAGGGCATATCCTCGGTTGAGTGCACGCCGCACGCCAGCCTCGTGGGCCTCGCGCATGGTGTCCGGGATGGACCACGCCCCGCCATGCACCAGCAGCAGTGGCTCTATTCCAGCCACTTAACGCCCAGCCAGCGGGGGAACCGCGCTTATTTTCTTGGTCATCTCGTAGGTGTAGGCGATGCGGTGGATGACGGTAATCGTCGACAGCACGGCAAGTACCCACAGGACCGGTGCCATCACGCCCCAGCGGGCAAACAGTGCCCCGATCAGCACCAGGACGATCCGCTCAGGGCGCTCCATGAACCCGACCTTGCACTTGCCGATCAGCGCTTCAGCCCGGGCACGCGTATAGCTCACCATCAGCGAGGTGCACATCACAAAGGCGACCAGCCCGACATAGAAGAAGCGATTGCCGCGCGCGTAGTACACCAGCAGGCCAAAGAAGAGCGCGACGTCTGAATAACGGTCGATGACTGAGTCGAAGAACGCGCCGAATACCGTTACCTGGTTGGTCTGCCGGGCGACACGCCCGTCGACCATGTCGAAGATGCCGGCACCGATAATGACCAGGCCGGCATACAGGAACATGCGCACGAAGTTACGGTCGTTCGCATACCCGAATAGCAGCGCCGCCGAGATGTTGATCAGCAATCCGATAAATGTCAGTACGTTCGGGGATATGCGCGTCAGCGCAAGGCCATTCACAATGGCCTGCAGCAGCACGCCGCAGGCACGCCCAAACGCTCCCGTCCAGGTATTGGCATGCGACACGCCGTGAAGCGACGGGTCGGGTGGGTTCGAGGCGACACGAAAGCGGCGGGGCGATGGGCGCGAATTTGGCTGCATGGTTTCCCTGGTCTCTTTCCCGGCCCGCTTTCTGGTCTACCAGGCGCTCGGGATCGCTAGCTGGTGACTTCGTCGTGGATCGTCGTGAACTTCAGGATTTCCATGTCGCGCTTGCCGTTCGGGGTGACCACGGTCGCCGTATCCCCCACCTGCGTACCGACCAGTGCACGGCCTATGGGAGATGTGGTTGAGATCAGGCCCTTGGTCACGTCGGACTCTTCACTGGTCACCAGCTTGTACACCAGCTCTTCATCCTTGGTCGAATCGAAGACCGTGACCTTCGATCCGAAGGCCACCTTGTCATGAGGAATATTCGAGAAGTTGACCAGCGCCAGCTCGCCCATGCGCTTCTTCATCTGGCCGAGGCGGGCGTTCACAAACTCCTGCCGCTGCTTGGCCATGTGGTACTCGGCATTTTCGCTGAGATCGCCCAGGGAGGCAGCTTTCTTGATCTCCTGCGGGAGCTCGTGAGATAGCTCGTGCTCCAGTTGCCGGATTTCGTCGAGCAGCTTCTTCTTAATATGCTCTGGTATGGAGTTAGTGATCGGTTCAGGCATGGTAGGTACGGATTCCAGAGAAGTGATGAGGTCGGTGTACCGGATGAAAGGACGATTATACCTGTTGCCTCGGAGCTGAGGGCGATCTGTCTTGCCGCAGACACCGCGCGGGCCAGGCAGCATCAGCCAGGCGTCTCGCGATGGGCGTCGAGGTAGCTTTGCAGGATCAGCACCGCCGCTACCTGGTCGATGACCGCGCGGTGCTCGCCGCCTGGCCGCCCTGCCGCATGCAGGTGCCGGTGGGCTTCAGTCGTCGAAAGCCGCTCATCCCACAGGTGCACCGGCAGGCCGGAGCTTGCGCCGATCTGCTGCGCGAAAGCCTGCGCCTTCACTGCCTGTGGGCTCAGGTCGCCAGACATATACAGGGGATTGCCGACGACGATTGCCGCGCACCCATGCTTGCGCAGCAGCCGGTTGAGTGAGCGCAGGTCCTCGCGTCGATTGGTCCGGTGCAGCGTCAGCACCGGCTGCGCCGTGTACCCCAGCGGGTCCGAGATGGCAACGCCAATGCGCCGGTCTCCCACGTCAAGCCCCATCAGCCGCGCAGGGCTCCCCGGTGTCGCGACGACCTCGTCTTCCGCAGCTGCAGCCATTGCTTGATACTAGTGCGCCCGCTGCGGCGCGACGCCCCGGGGTCACCGCCCCGGCATAGAATCAACGTATATGCGGCGGTTGTTTGCAGCAGTTGTGCTGCTTGCGGTACTTGCGGGTGGGGTGTGGGTATTTGCCTGGCCTGCCGGCCCCACCCGGGAAACCTTTGTCGACATAGCGCCCGGAACCAGCACACGCGGGATCGCCGAACAGCTGCAACATGCCGGCGTGCTCGCAACGCCCTACGGGTTTGAAGCCCTGCGCCTTGTGGCCGATGGGACGGGAGGCCACTCCTTGAAGGCGGGCGAGTATCGTTTCGACCATCCGGTCAAGGTGACAGAGGTTTTTGCCCGGATCGCCCGCGGCGATGTGTACACCATCGCGCTCACCATCCCCGAAGGCGCGAACCTGTTCGACGTGGCAACTCGCGTCGAAGCAGCGAAGCTTGGATCAAGGGGTGTGTTCCTCGAAGCAGCCCGGCAGGGCGGGAGCCTGGTCGCGCATCTTGACCCGGGAGCCAGCAGTCTTGAGGGCTACCTGTTTCCCGCGACCTACCATTTCGGGCGCACTGCTACGCCCGAGGACATGCTGCGGGCGATGGTTCGCCGCTTTCAACTGGAGGCCTCCGCGCTCGGCCTGGCCGCGGGGCCAGGCGCCGGGGACGTACACCGGCTGGTCACCATGGCCTCGCTGGTCGAGCGGGAAACCCCCATCCGGTCTGAGCGCCCGCTGGTAGCCAGCGTTTTCGCGAATCGGCTTGCACGCGGCATGCCGCTCGAAACCGACCCCACCGTGATCTACGCGGCATTGCTGCGAGGGCAGTACCGTGGCACCATCTACCAGTCCGATCTGCAGTTTGATTCGGCCTACAACACCTACCGCCATGCCGGCCTGCCCCCGGGGCCTATCTGCAATCCGGGGGCTGTTTCCCTGCAGGCCGCACTGCACCCCGCAGAGACCGGCTACCTGTATTTCGTGGCCGCCGGGGCTGACCCGCTCGGGCATTCCCGTTTCGCCGCCACGCTCGAGCAACACCAGCGCAATGTCGCAGCCTACCGCGCCGCGGTGCAGGCGGGCTCCCGGTAACACCGCGGCCATCCTCTGTCCGGCTCGCGCTGAACCGCTATACTTGATCCTTGTGCGTTTTCCCCTATCGAAGTTCGCCAGAGGTGAACAGATCACCCCGGAAAGCAGGACGAGTGAAGCGGCTCCTCGCGACTGCAAGTCTCCTCTTGCTGCTCCCAGGGCTCAACGGCTGCCTGGTGCACACCTATAAGGTGCAGCAGCCGCGTATGCCCTCCATCGTCAGGAGTGCGGCCGCGGAACAGTTGGTCAGCCAGGTCAATGAGCAGAACCACCGGATGCAGTCGCTGAAGGCCTCGGTCGGCATCCAGCTGTCGGTCGGCGGCGCGCGCAAGGGCAAGGTCACCGATTACACCACGCTGAGCGGCTACATCCTGCTGCGCTCCCCGGAAATGCTCCGTGTCCTGGGTCTGCTTCCCGTGGTGCATACGCCCGCTTTCGACCTGGCTAGTGACGGCAAGGACTTCACCCTGGTCATCCCGCCGAAAAGCAGGGCCTACGTCGGCTCGAATGCAGTGACCAATCCCTCCAGCAACCCGCTTGAAAACCTTCGGCCCAATATCTTCTTCGATACCCTCATCCTGCGGGAGATTGCGCCGGATGACCTGGTGTTTGTAACCAAGGAGATGAAGACCTTTGTCGACCCGAAAAACCATCAACTGATGGCACAGCCGGAGTACGACCTGACCGTGGTCCGCCGCAAGGCAAACAGCCAGGAGCTGATCCCCGAGCGCTGTATCCATTTCGATCGCACCACGCTGCTGCCAAGCGGCGTCGATATCTATAACTCCGACGGCAATGTCCAGACCAATGCCGTATACGGCGCCTATGCCAGCTTCGGGGAGGAGCGTTTCCCGGCGACGATTACGATCCGGCGCCCTATCGACGAGTACCAGATCGTGCTCTCCATCCAGAAGCTGACCCTGAATGAACAGCTGGCCGACAACCAGTTCGTCTCGAAGATTCCCGAGGGCTACACCGTCCAGAAGATGGATCAGGCAGCAGCGCCGGCAGCGGCATTGGTAGGGCGCAGCGCACACAGTTGGTAAGCAGGTAGAATGGCAAGTGCGAGCAGCTGGGCGGCCGCTGCCGGGCGCGTGCAAGCGCGTCCGGGAGAGGAAAGTCCGAACTCCACAGGGCGGTGTGCCGGATAACGTCCGGGATCGCAGCGTCAAGGCTGCGAGACGGCCAGTGCCACAGAGAAGATACCGCCAGCAGGGGCGCAAGCCGCTGCGGGTAAGGGTGAAAAGGTGCGGTAAGAGCGCACCGCCTCCACGGTGACGCGGAGGGCAGGGTAAACCCCACACGGAGCAAGACCAAATAGGGAGGGAACAGCAGCCAGGCTCCAACCAGCTGCTGTGCGTGCCGGCCCGGCGCGCCCACGGGAGCCCCGCATCGCTGCTCGCAAGAGCGTGGGATGCGGCGGAAACCTCCGGGTAGGTTGCTGGAGCGTGTCAGTAATGGCACGCCTAGAGGAATGGCCGTCCTCGACAGAATTCGGCTTACAGGCTGCTCGCAACAGTCTCGATCGACCCAAAAAGCGAGGGGTAACCCACCACCCCTGCTTTGCCCAAAACCAGGGGTCATCCTGAGCGAAGCCGAAGGACCTGCTTCTGCCTTCCGCTCCCGCCTCGCTGGAAAGCGCAGGGTCTTTCAGAATGCCCTTCCCCCACCCCTGTGGGCCTCAAATCAGGAGTCATCCTGAGCGAAGCCGAAGGACCTGCGGTTGACCCATCCCGCCCGATCGACAGCCCCACAAGAATCGCGCGGAACAATCCGGGTCGCACTGCTACACTCTCGCCAAGCGCCTGCCGCCAACCGTATGCAGTGGACCGAATCGATCCGTATCGCCGTGCAGTCACTCTGGGCCAACAAGCTGCGGACGGTACTTACGCTGCTCGGCATGGTCATCGGCGTAGCCTCCGTGATCACCGTCATCACGCTGGTCAATGGCGCCAACCATTATGTCGCGACCAAGCTCAGCGGCCACGGCGCAGACGTGATCACCGTCAGCAAGCGACCGTCCGTCATTTTCGATTACGACAGCTACGTCAAGTACAACCGGCGCAAGGACATTACCTACGAGCAATACACCGTCCTGCGTGACAGCTGCCGCAAGTGCCAGCTCACCGGCGCGCGGCTCAGCACCAATGGCAAGGTGGTGTACGGCACCCACTCCAGCACCACGACCACCATCAATGGCTGGACGCCGACGATGCAGACCATGGACGCACTGGTGGTCGTCGCCGGGCGCGAGATCACCGACTCAGACGAGAAGCAGGGTGCGCACGTTGTGATTGTTGGCTATGACGTGGTACAGCACCTGATGGACGGCGCCGACCCGGTCGGCAAGGAGCTGCGCGTCGATGGCAACGTGTACACCATCATCGGCGAAGGGGAAAAACAAGGGACCACGCTCGGCCAGAGCCAGGACGACTACGTCGACATGCCACTGAGCGCCTACATGCACTCGCACGGGCTACACCAGTCGCTCAACCTTTCC
>CAXTEW010000105.1:0-9820 GCA_964243175.1 uncultured Acidobacteriaceae bacterium | reverse complement strand
CGCCGTGCTCGACAACGAGAAGGGAACAAAGGGCAATCGCCTGTTCTATCTTGCGGTTGCGCCGGAGTACTTTCAGGAAATCGTCGACAAGCTGGGCGAGCAGGGAATGGACAAGGCCCAGGACGGCGCCACGGTCCGCGTAATTATTGAAAAGCCTTTTGGCCACGATCTTGAGTCGGCAAAGGCGCTCAATGATGGCGTCGCGAAGGTCTTCAAGGAAGAGCAGATCTACCGGATTGATCACTATCTCGGCAAGGAGACAGTGCAGAATATCCTTGTTTTCCGTTTTGCCAATGCTCTCTTTGAGCCGCTGTGGAACAGCCAGTACATTGACAACATCCAGATCACGGCGGCAGAGTCGATCGGCATTGAAGGCCGCGGACCGTTCTATGAAAAGGCCGGAGCCTCGCGCGATATTCTGCAGAACCACATGATGGAAATGCTGTCGTTTGTTGCGATGGAGCCCCCCGCGACATTCGAGGCCAAGGGCGTGCTCGAAGAGAAGCTGAAACTGTTCCAGTCGATCCAGCCGCTGTCGGAAAAGACAGCAGCCCGCGGCCAGTACGGGAAAGGCACCGTCGATGGACAGGAAGTGAAGAGTTATCGCGAAGAAGATCGCGTAGACCCGGACTCGTCGACGGAAACCTTTGCCGCGGTAAAGCTATCGATCGATACACAGCGCTGGAAAGGTGTGCCCTTCTATCTGCGTGCAGGCAAGCGGCTGGGCAAGAGGGTCACCGAAGTCGTCGTCGAGTTCAAGCAGCCGGCGAAGCAGATTTTCGAAGGCGCGAAGGATGGCCCTTGCCAAGGTATCCAGCCGAACCTGATCCGCATTCGGATCCAGCCGGAAGAGGGAATTGCTTTCACCTTCGGCGCGAAGCTTCCTACGCCAGACACGACCATCTGCCCGGTGCAGGCGAAGTTCAAGTACGTGGATGCTTTCGGCAAGTACACCGCAAATGGCTACGAGCGTTTGCTGCTCGACGCGATGCTCGGCGATGCCACGCTGTTCTCGCATCGCGAGGCGGTGGAAGTCGCCTGGGCGCTATATACACCGCTGCTTGAGAGTTGGGCGGGCAATAAACCCTCCGACTTTCCCAACTATGCCAGTGGGACCTGGGGACCGAAGAGCGCCGAAGAGTTGCTGACGGAAGACAAGCACAGCTGGCACACGGTCTAACTTGTAACAACGTATCCATGGAGAAAACGAGCAGTGTCTAAACGTCTGGAAGTCACCTACCGCGTGTATGAGGACAGCGATGCGCTGGCGCGAGCCGCGGCGCAACACTTTGTCGATCGAGCCAAGCAGGCAATAGCAAAGCGCGGACGCGCGCGCATTGCAATCTCCGGTGGATCCACGCCGAAGGCAACATTCGATCTGCTTGCCAATGCGAACGAACCATTCAGCAAAGAAATTGAGTGGGACAAGGTTGAGCTGTTCTGGGTAGATGAGCGTACCGTGGGCCCCGAAGATTCCGACTCCAATTACCGCATGACGAAAGAGTCGCTGCTAAGTAAGGTGCCCCTGCTTCCCGAGCACATACACAGGATTGAGGGCGAGCTTGATCCTGAAGAAGCAGCCTCGAAGTACGAGACAGTCATTCGTCGCGAGTTTCGACTGGAAGGCGCGGAGGCTCCACGCTTTGATGTCGTCTGGCTGGGCATGGGAGATGATGCACACACGGCGTCGCTGTTCCCGAATACCGAGGGGATCCACGAGTTAGGGCGGATTGCTTATGCGAACCATGTTCCGCAGAAGGATACCTGGCGTATCACGCTGACGTGGCCCGTGATTAACGAGGCGCTGGATGTAGTGTTTCTTATTGGTGGCGAGGATAAGGCGGAGCCGCTGGAGCGCGTCTTTTATGGCGAGTATGATCCGCAGACCACGCCATCGCAACTGATCCAGCCGAAGAACGGCTCGCTGCTGTTTCTCGTGGACAAGAAAGCTGCTGCCAAACTGCCTGCGCCCGGCCCGAACGGTGCCGGTCTCGTGGAGCTTTCGCGATGATCCTTGCAGGGGATGTCGGCGGCACGAAGGTGCACCTGGCTTTGTATCAGTTTGAAGGTGGGCGCCTGCAGCATGTCACGGACGAGCGTTTTCCGGCCCGCGACCATCCCGGTCTCGAGGCGGTCGTCCGCGCATTCTTCGACAAGCATGATCATCCCCAGGTTTCCTCCGCATGTTTCGGCGTTCCAGGCCCGGTCCGCAATGGTCGACTTAAGTTAACGAATCTTCCCTGGGAACTGGATAGCCGCGAGTTATCGCGCGCTCTCAACATCGATCACGTTTTCCTGATCAATGATCTGGAAGCAAATGGTTACGGTATTCCAGAGCTGACCAAGGACCAGGTTTACACGCTCAGCCCCGGAGACCCGAGTGTGGTCGGGAATCGCGGCCTGGTGTCGGCAGGTACCGGGCTGGGCGAAGCAGTGCTGATGTGGAATGGCAAAACGCATGTACCGGTCGCATCCGAGGGCGGCCACTGCGACTTTGCTGCCCGAAACGAGATCGAGGTCGCCCTGCTGCACTATCTGCAGAAAACAGTCGGGGGCCGCGTGAGTTATGAGCGGGTCGTGTCAGGGCTGGGACTACAGAATGTGTATGCGTTCCTGCGCGACGACCAGGGGATGCGCGAGTCGGCAGAGTTGCGCGAGCGCATGCAGCAGGAAGATCCAAATGCTGTCGTTGGAGAGCTGGGCGAGACGGGGAAAGACGAGTTATGTGCGCGAGCCTTGCATATCTTTGTCAGTGTGTATGGAGCAGAAGCCGGCAATCTGGCGCTCAAGGTTCTGTCCACAGGCGGCATGTTTATCGGCGGGGGAATCGCGCCGAAGATACTCGACAAGATGCGCGATGGCACATTCATGCGGGCCTTTACAGATAAAGGACGGCTCAGCGACCTTCTCGTTCAGACACCGGTGCACATCATCCTGGAAAGTCGAGCTGCATTGATGGGAGCAGCTGCGTATGCGGAGGCGCGCGCTGCTGAAATCAGCGGCCAGTCTGTGCGCATGGCTTCAAACAGCCTGGGATAGAAGCAGCCGGCGCGCGGCTACTCACGGCTGCGTTTGTAGCACCCATGTATAGGAGCAAAGTCGCTTGTTTCTTCGTCTACTCTCTCGTTTCCACAGCGTCGCGGGCGTTGCCGCGCTGTTTACGCTCCTTGCCGCCGCGCCCCGCGCTGCGCTGGCACACGCTGTCCTGGTGGCATCCCATCCACGAGCGAATTCCGTCATTTATGGAAGCTCGCTCCATGTTGCACTGCGGTTCAACTCGCGTGTGGACGGGCCCCGTTGTGTGCTGTCGCTGGTAGCCGTAGACGGGCAGTCCCGGTCTCTGCAGCTCGCCCCACAAGCCGCACCCGACCAGATTGCCGCGGACGCAGCCGGACTGCACAAAGGTATTTACTCGCTGCGCTGGCAGGCCCTGGCAGCTGACGGGCACCTCACGCGCGGAGCCATCCCTTTTCGCGTAGAGTAGTTTGTCGTTTTCCGAAACGGTGCAGGGCTGCAGGGCCCACTCCATGCTTGCGTCGGGCGGGCATCTGAGCCAGTGCAGCATCCCGGGTTAGGTTGTACACCATTGATCTGGCTGCTTCGAGACTTTGACTTATTCAGTGTCGTGCTTCGTGCGGCCTCTCTCTCGCTTGAAGCGTTGACCCTAGGCGGTGTGCTGTTCCTGATTGCGGTAGCACTGCCTTCCTCTCGCGATGAGGACCTGCTCGCGGCGACCCGGAGGTCTGTTCAGTGCTGCGCGCTTGCTCTCCTGGGCTTGCAGCTTGTCGCTGTGGCACTGGAAGTAGCAATCCTGATGGGCACCTCGGGTTTCCCTTTCCGCTCGCTGCTCACAGCTAACTTCTTTCTCGCCGGGGCGGCTGGCATGAGCGGGAGCCTGCTGCTGATGGTATGCCTGCAGAGCAATCTGCGACGCATGTCGTATCTGTCCACGATGCCTGCAGTTCTCGTGCTCGGGGCTGCTTTAGCGCAGAGTCATGCTGCGTCCCGGCTGGATCATCGCGCGCTGCTTCTGCTTCTCACAGCGTTGCATCACCTGGGGACAGCAGCCTGGATCGGCGGGCAGCTCTCGCTTCTGCTTGCACTTCGCAGGACCCGCCTGCAGGCAGTGGCGGAGACAATGGCGCGACGCTATTCTGCCATCGCGGTGGTGGCTGTTCCCGTGCTGGTGTTGGCCGGCATCGGCATGAGTTGGTTCTATATCGGGTCGTGGCAGGGTGTGTACGGTACAAGTTATGGCGCCATGGTCGTGGCGAAAGTGTACCTGCTGCTGGTCATGCTGCTGCTGGGCGCGGGTAACTACCAGCTGCTCCGTGCCGGCGGCGCGGCACTGAGCGGCGGGCACCGGGGAGTAGCCCTGCCTGGCGCGGGATTCCTGCTGCGCTTGAGGCGCTTCAGCGAAGCGGAGATAGGCCTCGGCCTCACGGCCATTCTCGCCGCTGCTTCACTTACCTCCCAGGCTCCCGCAATCGATCTGCAGACCGACCAGTTGTCTATGCATCAGATCGCGATCCGCATGAAGTGGGAGACGCCGCGACTTAGCAGTCCGAGCCTTGCTCAGCTTGCCCCGGCGGGCACGCTGGCAGCTGCCATGCAGGCCGGACAGATGGGCGCGGTCTACACCAATGACGCCATGGATCGCGCCTGGTCGGAGTACAACCATCACTGGGCGGGCTTGATCGTGCTTTGTGCGGGGCTGCTTGCCTTTGCGGCCGGTGCTTTGCCCCGCGGCTCCCTGCGCAGCCTGGCCGGGAACTGGCCGCTGCTTTTTCTTGGCCTCGCCCTTTTCATTCTGCTGCGGGCAGACCCCGAAAACTGGCCGCTCGGACCACGTCCTTTCTGGGCCAGTTTTTCGCAGCCGGACGTCCTGGAACACAGAGTCTTCGCGCTGCTTATCTCCTGCTTTGCTTTCTTTGAGTGGTCAGTAGAAACAGGTCGCGTGCACTCTCGACGCGCCGCGTATGTTTTCCCCCTGCTCTGCGCGGCTGGCGGCGCTGCGCTGCTGACCCACTCGCATGCCTCCGGCAATGTACAGGACGAGATGCTGGCGGAGCTCGCGCACCTGCCTATAGCTGTGCTTGGCGCAACGGCCGGGTGGGGTCGCTGGTTACAGCTCAGGCTGCCGGGCACGCGGGCAGCCGGCGTGGCTGCGGTCCTGTGGCCGCTATGTCTCGCACTCTCGGGGCTGGTTCTTCTGGACTATCGCGAGTCCTGATACCTTTACTGCATCCGGACACGCGGGCATCCCATCCCCTGGCCTCACCAGGCGCGGGAACTCTGTCGCTCGCGGTGCGTATCGTTTGCAGCACCGTCTGTTGTGAAAGGTTGTTCTTGATGCAAAGGCTTTCCGCTTCCTGCTTTCTGCTTTCTCTCTCGGCCGCGCTTGCGCCTGCTATAGCGCTGGCGCAGCGGCTGCCAGCCAATGCAACGCCGCAGCACTATCAACTGGCACTGACCCCGGATCTTGTCCATGCGACATTCACAGGCGAGGAAAGCATTGACGTGCTGCTTGCTGCACCGTCGAGCACCGTGACGCTGAATGCCGCGGAGATTGCTTTTCAGTCTGTGAAGGTCGGAAGCCAGGTGGCCCAGGTAAGCGAGGACAAGGAAAAAGAGCAGGCGACTTTTACCTTCGCACGGCCGCTCCCGGCTGGACACAACACGCTGCATATCCAGTACACGGGCATCCTGAATGGTCAGCTACGCGGCTTCTATCTTTCCAAGTCCGCCAAGCGCAACTATGCCGTCACGCAGTTTGAACCGACCGATGCGCGACGTGCGTTTCCATCCTTTGACGAGCCCGCCTACAAGGCAACGTTTGATGTAAGCCTGACTGTCGATAGCGGCGACACGGCTATCTCGAATACCAACATCACCAGTGACACGCCTGTATCCGGCGTGGCGAAGCACACGCTGCGCTTTGCCACAACGCCCAAGATGTCGACTTACCTGGTGGCTTTCCTGGTTGGCGATTTTGTCTGCACCAAGGGCGAGAGTGACGGCGTACCGATCCGCGCGTGTGCAACGCCGGACAAGCTCGCGCTAACCCCGTACGCGGTAGAAGCAGCGACGTTTGTGCTGCATTACTACGACACCTACTTCGGTATCAAGTACCCGATGCCGAAGCTCGACATGATTGCAATTCCTGACTTCGAAGCTGGCGCGATGGAGAACTTCGGGGCAATCACTTATCGCGAGACAGACTTTCTTATCGATGAGAAGCATGCCTCGGTCGATGCCATGCAGCGCGTGGCGCAGGTGGTGGCGCACGAAATGGCGCACCAGTGGTTTGGCGATATGGTCACCATGCAGTGGTGGAACAACCTGTGGCTGAACGAAGGCTTTGCCACCTGGATGGAGAACAAGCCGGTGGCCGCGTGGCACCCGGAGTGGCATGTTCCCGAGCAGGAGGCCGTCTCGCTGAATAGCACGCTGGCGTTGGATTCGCAGGCGGTGACGCGGACGATTCGCGCAGAAGCGAACACGCCCGATGAAATCAACGAGATGTTCGACGGCATCACCTACCAGAAGGGTGGAGCGGTGCTTGGGATGGTGGAAAGCTACCTGGGTGAGGAGCAGTTCCGCACCGGCGTGCATAACTACCTGCAGGCGCACATGTTTGGCAATGCCACGGCGGAGGACTTCTGGAGCGCGCAGACTGCTGCGAGTCACAAGCCGGTAGACAAGATCATGGAGAGCTTTATCGGGCAGCCTGGTGTGCCGCTGCTTCAATTCTCCGAACCTCGCGGTGCGCAAGTTACCGCGACAGAAAGCCGCTTCTTTGTAAGTCCCGCAGCCCAGCGCGCGCATGCGTCCGATGCCGCGCAGACCTGGACGGTGCCGGTGTGCTTCAAGTCGGCCGCCGGACCAGGCACGCAGGATTGCCCTTTGCTCAGCGCAGCGCATGCGCAGCTGACAACACCACAGAATCCTCTGTTCTTCGCCAATGCACGGGGCAAGGGCTACTATCGCAGCCTGTATCCAGAGGCGCTGCAGCAGAAGCTTGCTACGCAGATCGAGACAGGGCTGACGCCGAGCGAGCGCATCAGTGTGATCGGTGACCAGTGGGCGCAGGTACGTGCCGACAAGAGCAAGATAGGCGGCACGCTTGACCTGGCGGAGGCTACACGCGCCGACCAGAGTGCTGAAGTGACCGAGACAGTGCTTGCTGAACTACGCTCGATCGATGCCCGGCTGCTGGCAACACCTGAAGAGAAGCAGCAGTTTGCTGCCTGGGTGCGCAGAACCTACAAGCCCGAGCTGGCACGGCTGGGTATGCCGGCTGCGACGGATGACCCGGAAAAGCTGGAACTGCGGACGGAGTTATTCTCGCTGGTAGGCGGTATCGGCAAGGATCCCGAAACGATTGCGCTCGCGAAAAAGCTGACCGCCGAGGCTCTCCAGGATCCCACATCGGTCGACCCGACGCTCGAACCTGCCGCAGCCTCGGTCGCTGCGCAGAATGGCGATGTCGCCCTCTTCGACCAGCTGCAGAAGGAGTTTGAGACAGATAACAATCCGCAGCGCGCGACCGGCGCGTTGCAATTGCTCGCAACCTTTGAAGACCCTGCGCTTACCGACCGGGCCATGGCCTACGCCGCGTCTGGCAAGGTCAGGAACCAGGACTCGCTGTTTATTCTTGCCGGTGCCCTGGGGAACCCGGCGACACGGGACGAGGCATGGAAGTACATCCAGGCAAACTGGCCAGCGGTGTCGGCACAACTCACCGAGATGAACGGCGGGTACATCGTGCGCTCAGCGGGATCGTTCTGCTCGGCTGAGAAGCCGCAGGAGGTGAAGGATTTCTTCACCACGCATCCGGTGCATGCCTCGGCACGCGGCCTAAATATAGCGCAGGCGCAGATCAATGACTGTGTCGAGTTTCGTGCGGCACAGGAAGCGAATGTACGAGCCTGGCTCCAGGCGCACGGCCAGTAGTCAGCGGTGACGTAGATAGAAAAAGTGTTGCAGCCGTCTCCGTTCTGCCGGCTGCAACACTGCTAAGCAGACGCAGTATGCTTCAGTCCGCATGATCGCTGCGGCCGGATCACCCGGGCTGATCCACCGCAACGCTGGCAGGCGCCGGCGCCGTTCGCTCGACGTAGGCGCGGTACACGCGGGCGCAGGAGCGCAGCAGTGGCTTGATCGGAATCGCACTCCGTCCCTCCAGGCCGAGCTCGGCAGGGATCAGCTCCCCTTCTCGTTTGAGCTGTGGACGGAAGTACCAGCGCGCCAGCAACGCCTGGTGATCGCACATCTCCTGTTTCAGGGAAGGCGAGCCGCTGCGGGGCAGCGGAGCCTGGCGCTCGGCAGCCAGGCTATCGAGCGCTGCCCGCAGGCGATCGTCCGGCGTCTGTTCCTGTATCTGCCCTGTGGAACCACCACCCGGCGCACCGAGCGGTACAGCCGCGAACGCGGCGGGGTGCGCAAACAGGGAAGTGGAGCCAGACTGCTCGTTGGGCAGGCGCATGCCCAGGATCGAGAACGGGACCGGACCGCTGAGTGTGCCTGCCGCGAGCAGGTAGAGGTCTACATGGTCTGGCGTGGTCGATGGCTGCACGATGGCAGTATGCTGCATGCTGAAGGGCCGCGCGATCTCAGGCGCCAGCGCCGCGACTGCCTGGGTCTTGACATATCGTTCGTGCGCAGCGGCCGCCGCCTCAAAGTCGAGTGTTTCACTGGCGCGATCCCGCTCCGCGCCCAACGCCGCAAGCCGGCTGGCACCACCGGTGCGCAGGAAAGCGTGGACCGCCGCCGCCTCGTCGGCGTAGCGCTCGTCTGTGCAGCCGCCATAGCAGGGTGCCAGGCACTTCTTCATCTCGGAGTAGATACAGCCGGGGAACTGTGGATCCGGAGCTAGGTCCTGGAAGCACCGGCGCAGCAGGTGAAGGTCGAGCACCTGCTCGGTGTAGCGCTCGGCTGCGTGGCGCGACGGAAACGGCCCAAACAGGTCGGCCGCTTCCCCGGCGGACAGGTTGTTGGTGACCCAGACCCGGGGATAGCGGTTGCGCATACCCATGCGCAGGAAAAAGGGTGCATGGAGATGCAGGCGACGGGCCGCACGCTCGCCAAACTCTGCGACGGAGACCCGGTACATCAGCAACTGCGCGGCGAAGGGCGAGGCGGTCGCAGACCAGCTGATACGCCGCACCAGCGCAGCCAGCTGCAGCCGCCTGCTTTGCACGGGGGCCTGGGTGAGCAACTTCTGGAGCCTGCGCCGGAGCGCCGCGGTGTGGTTCAGGTAAGGCTCGCCGGCCGTGCCGCGCAGGGCAAACACAGCAGGGCCAGTGGGTAAGTGCTCCAGCGCGACATGCGGGGCAGCTGGATCGAAATCGATCTCGTGCTCGAAAAACATGGCTTGGCTCAAGCCTACGGCAAAGCGCCGCGGCTTGTCGCTGCGCTACGTCGCGAGAGGCAGGGCGCGGGTTTACCAGCCAAGGGTGCCCGGCGCGCCCTTGAAGGGCCCCTTGACATGCGAGGTGATCCAGCCGCCATAGAAGTCACCCGGCTGCGCCAGCACGATCTCACCATCCACCGAGCACTGGTCGACCCGGCTCGCGTAGAAAGCGAGGTGATCCCGGAGGGCTGCATAGGGCCGCGTCGGCGCAGCATAACTCCAGGCCGCATCCGGCGACACGGCAGCCCGGTCGGGAGCGCTAAGGGAGGCGGACACATCGATCGTCCAGTAAGTCGCCGTGCCCTTGAATTCACAGAAGCTGCTGCGGTGACGCGAGGGCCGCAGCAGGTCCATCGCTATGTCCGCGGGTGGTATGTAGAAGACGGGTGGGTGGCTGGTCTCGAG
>CAXTEW010000104.1:0-9883 GCA_964243175.1 uncultured Acidobacteriaceae bacterium | reverse complement strand
AGCCGAAGCAAACTCGCGCGCGCTGCGTGTCTTTACCTCGACGAAGCAAAGCTGGTCCCCATCCCATGCGACCAGGTCCAGATCTCCCGGGGCACGGCCTGACTGCCAGCCATGCGCAACCACCGTATACCCCTGCATGCGCAGGAAAAAGAAGGCCGCTTCTTCCCCTGCTTTCCCCGTCTGCAAGTGCGCTGGCAAGTGTCGCGCCGCCTGTCGTCGCGGCATGCGATCGAGGAGCCCCAGCACTCCTTGCCATGCCGCCAGACGCACGCCGAGGAACATCTGCAGTCGCGCCATTGTGCGGCCAGTGTAGCAAGCCAGGCCGGCACCGGAAACGGTACCGATGCCGCCTACCTGGTTACGAGCCGCTCTCGGCCTTCTTCTCGACGTAGTGCTGGATGTGCTCGTACACGTGATCGGGGAAGTTGAGGTCCTTGTACACGTTGCCGGAGTCAGGGTCGTCCGGGTTCGGAATGATGGGGAACTCCTGCTCCTTCTGCCAGGCCAGGATGCGGTCGCGCTTGGGCGGGTTATAGTCCTTGCCTTCCACCTGCCGCACCAGGAGGCTCGCCTGTGCTTCTGAAAAGTCTTTGTCCTTCGCCAGGATAGCCAGCAGCTCCTTCTCGTCCATAAAATGCCGTGCCACCATGGCAAACGTCAGCCGGCCATAGTGCCCGATGTCCTTGCCTGCCTCAAGCGACTCGATCAGGTGCGCCATCATGCCATTCTTCTTTAGCTCTTCCAGGCTGTCCTTCTTTGCAGTTGCCGCCATGCTTCACCTCGCGATAGTTTCGCCTTGTCTTCTCCTGTTCTGATGCGAGGTTGGCGGAACACTGTTGCCGCCTCGCCGAAACGCAAAGCCCGCCGGTGAGGGCGGGCTTTGATGGTGCGAAGGAATGCCCCGGCAGTTAGGTCGTTGGACGCGGCTTGGTGACGATGAACTGCGCCGGCACTTGCTGGCCTGTGCTGTTAGTCAGCTGCGGGTTCAAGCGCTCTGTCTCCCCCAGTGTCGAGGTCGAGATGACATGGACCAGGTCGTCGCCGGTTGTGCTGACGAAGAAGGTGGACGCGTCCGGGCTGAACACGCCGGCAATTGGATCCTGCGCCCCGGTGCTGAGCTGGATATTCTGCAGCGTGCCTGTACCACCTGCTGTTGTGGCAGGGGTGTAGAGAGGAAGCAGGCCGGTTGCCGCGGCTGCCGTGTAGGTGATGAAGGCTTTCGACGAATCAGGCGAGGCCAGTACCTGGTCGATCTGTGTTGGCGTAATGCCAGTCAGGGCAAGCTGCCGCAGCGTGGTGTTGATGGTCAGGGCGCCTGCATCGGCCGGGATGACGCCCGGGCAGGGGCCGATCGGTGCAATCAGCCGGCTGGCGTCCGTGGTGGGACTGTGCTCGATATCGAAGATCTGCGTGGTGTTCGCTCCAATGATGTGGTTGCCATCGCTGGTAGCGGCCAGGTGGTCCGCGGTGTCCCCTGTGACCGTGTCCGCAAGCGGATTGAACGTGACCGGGGTGGTCGTGGTGTTGGGGCAGAAGGAACGTGCTGTCACTGGTTGGCCGCTCAAAAAGACGGCGACTGAGGGTACGGTAAGCGCCAGGTCCGGCGAGCAGAAGGGAGTGCTGTTGGTGTTATTCAACTGGCAGCTGGTTGTTGCATTGGCATTGGTGAGCGGGTACTGGCTCCAGCCGCTTACCAGGTTATGCACGTACAGCGTATTCGGCCCGACGATATAGACGTTCTTGCCGTCGGGAGAGTAAATGGCATGGTCAGCCAGTCCCCCGATCGAGATCACGGAGGAGGCGGTGGTCGAGGACTGCGAGCCCGTCGTATTGGTTACGGCAGGCGTATAGAGATAAATCACCTGGCGTAGCTGGTCGGCGATCACCACCTGGTTATTAGACGGCGCCACCGCCAGGACCACGCCGGGGACGCTGGTGTCCTGCGCTGTCAGGTTGTTTGTATTGGCGCTGTAAATCATGATCTCGCGGTATGACCCGAAGTAAAGGTTGGTACCGGTCGGGTCAAGCACCATCGAGTTCGGCGGATACGGCAGCAGGATCGGCGTCCCCGTCGCGCTGAGGCTGAGATCAAACGGGGTAAACAGCTGCGAGTCTGGCGAGGCTGCCCAGAGCAGCGTGTTATCGACACCGGGCGAGGTGACGAGCAGCGGGTTCGCAACGATGGGGAGCCCGGTGCCAAACCTGCCAATCTGGTTCAGCGGTGTCGGGTTGCAGCTGGAACCGGTGGCGTTGCTGGAAACGCTGCTGCTCGTGGTCGTCGACGAGGTAGGCGCCCCCGGTTGGCAGATTCCCGTGATGGTTGCCGTGGTGGGGAACGAGGGGGTCACTGTGCCGGCGACGGTGACAGGGATCTCCAGCGGCTGCGACGAGGTGTAGTCAGGCCCGGAGCCACTTGTCGGCACGATTGCTATCTGGTTTACCGCGTCGAACAGGGTGGAGGTCAGCGTCTGCGGATTGCCAGCTATGATGGTGATGGCGCCGTTGGCCCCGGGGGCCGCGCCGGTGCTGCTTGGCAGGGACAGGCTGATGCTGGTAGGCGGGCAGGTGAAGAAGTAGCCGGCTGCCGAGCTGGTACCGGCGGCCGAGGTCCCCGTTCCGGCAATGGTGGCAGTGATGACGGTGCCGCCAGGCTGATTGGCCGTAGTAGCGCCGTTGGTGCCGAGATTATTCAGCGAGGTCGCCGCATTCACGCTGGTGTTGTTGATGGTGACGATGCTGGGTGTTTCCGGCGTGTAGGTGATAACGCCGACAATTCCGCCGGCGCCCTGCTGCGAGGGCAGCAGTGTTCCATCCGCGCCAAATACCGAAGTCTCGTTTGTAAGTGTCGGCCCTGCCTGGCCTGCCGGCACACACCCCTGCGTGGTTCCAGGCGGCGGCGTGATGGTGATCGCCGAGATCTGCTGGTGCACGTACACGGTGACCGGGTTGCTGACAACGCCACCGATGCTGGCGGTCACAGTTGCGGTACCCGGTGCTGCCGGCGGCGTGCAGATGGTGAAGTCCGGAATACCCCCCGGGCTAAGCCGGTTCCAGGTGCCGCCACACACGCCCCCGGTCGGGCTGATGTCGGCGAGCTGCAGGTTTGAGCTGCCATAGGTTGCGGCGCCTGTGCTCAGGGAAGTGCCCTTGCACCCGGTCGCCGTGGCCGTTCCTACCTGGCCGATCTGCCCGTAGGCCAGTGAAATGCCTGTTACGGACTGCGCCGCGGGCAGTCGTACCGATTCGATCGCGGTGACCTTGGGACCGTAGCCTGCATTGTTGCAGTAGGCGGAAACATTGGTGACACAGCCCGTGACGGAGAGGCCTACCGGAAGCGCAAACAAAAGCAAAGCTACAAGGGTGAAAAACCGCTGCATGAAACCTCCCCGCCTGCCGGAACTGGTGCGCAGACGGTTGTTGCCACTGCTCGACTGGATCGGTCCACGGAGGCCATTGGGAGGCGATTCTGGACGCGATGCAGGAGAAGAGTCCTAGCCACTGGATTTTACACTTTGGCAAGCGCGCCTGTGCGGCAGGCGCGCTGCCCCTTACTGCAGGTACTGGTTGAACCAGCGGATCGAGCGATCGAGTACATCCCGCTGGTGTTCCGGGTTGACAAAGCCATGCCCCTCATCTGGATAGACCACCAGCGTTGTCGGTACGTTGATCGCCTTGAGCGCGTGCCAGAACTCGAAGCTCTGGGGCGCCGGGCATTCCCCGTCGCGATCACCCACGACGACCAGGGTGGGCGTCGTAACCTGGCTGATGTAGTTGATGGCCGAGCTCTTCGCGTACACAGCAGGATCCTTGTAAACAGTGTCGCCAAAGAATGGTGTCATCCACTGGTCGATCGAGTTTTCTCCGTAGTACGAGAGCCAGTCGGAGATACCAGCGCCCGCGACCGCGGCCTTGAAGCGGTGCGTCTGGGTTACGGAGAACATGGTCATGAAGCCGCCGTAGCTCCAGCCGGTGAGGCCCAGGCGCTTGTCGTCGACCGCCGGGATCTGTTTCTCGATCTGGTCGACACCCGCCAGCACATCGCGGAGATCGCCATAGCCGAAGTCCCGCCGGTTGGCTGCGGTGAACGCCTCGCCCTCGCCGTAGGAGCCGCGAGGATTGGGCTCGAGCACAAAGTAGCCAGAGGCGGCGAGCGGCGCGGCGCCGAAGCCCGCACGCGGCCAGCGCGGCGTCACGGCGGAGGATGGGCCGCCATGCACCATCACGATGAGCCCGTACTTCTTGGCCGGATCATAGTTGGCCGGGTACAGCAGCCAGCCCTGCACCTTGTAGCCGTCGTTGGTCCAGTGGATCGACTCGGCCTTGCCCCAGGCCGGCTTCTGCTCGGCGTTCAGGTGGGTGATCATCGGCAGCGGCGCCTTGGTCAGCGGCCCGGCGTAGACCTCCGGCGCCTGGGCGTAGCTCGAGGCAGACCAGGCAGCGGTCGTGCCATCGCGCGACACGGCAAAGGAGCCGGCGAGGCGTCCATCGCTGATCGTGTAGGGAACTGTCTGGATCTCGTGGTGCTTCGCCGCGCCGTTGCCGGAGCCGAGCGTCGGCAGGGTGACGGTGTCGATCTCCTCTTCGCCGGCATCGATTGCTGTCGCCAGCATGGTGCCCGAGGGCAGCCAGTTGATCCACTGGAAGGAGACATGGGTGCCGGGGGTGGTGTCGGCCGGGGCCGCGGAACCATCGGCCGCAACCGTGTAGAGGTCGCCCCCGGTCGCGCCCTGGTCGCTCATCAATCCGCCGATGAAGGCGATCTCGCGGTTGTCGGGCGACCAGCGGGGAACGGCGATCTGCAGGCCGTGGAGTGGGCCAGGGACGGTGTTGGGGTCAAGGACCACTTTGGGCACGCTGCCTGTGGCCAGCGGCTCCGTGTACAGCTTTGCAATCCACCAGTTGTTCTCACCTGGAGGCGCAGCAGCGACAAAGGCCAGCTGCTTTGTATCCGGCGAGAATGAGAACTCATACACATGGAGCCCCGGCGGCGTGACCTGCTGCAACTGTCCGGACTCGGCGTCGATCGTGGCGACGCGTTGGATTTCGAGTCCTTCCACACCGATCTCGCCGGAAGGCGGCTTCATCGCGGCCAGGGCACCCGAAGGCCGGGTCGCGCCCTCGACATACAGCAGCCCAAGACTGCGTCCGTCGGGCGCGTACTCGAGCGACTTGGCGAAGCCGTGCACCGGCGCGAGTATGTGGGCTTTGGCGCCTGCTTCCCCCGTCGTGACCAGCACCTGCGACATGCCGCCGCAGTCGGCGAGTACGGCCAGGTGGGCGCTGTCAGGCGACCAGCTCAGTGAAGAGATGGCGCTTTTGCCGAGCGGGCACAGGCCGACGGGGTGGGTGGCGCTGCTGTCGGCGACCGGCGCCACGACCAGCGCGCTAGCGACCTCCATGGCCAGCCGCTTGCCGTCAGGCGAGAGGGCGACCGGGCCGACCCGCCGGGTCTGGCTGAGCTGGCTGAGCACTTGTGCGGTGCCGGAAGCAGGGGGATGCGTCGATTGCGCAGAGGCAAGCATCGGCGCAAAGGCGGTAAGCAGAAGGGCAGCGCGGGCCAGGGACATGGGCTGAATACTAGCAGCGCTTTTGGGTATGACTAGCGTCTTCCATGCATAAAGGGCGGCGAACCCATCTTTTTGCAAGACCACAACCGCAGGTCCTTCGACTTCGCTGCGCTGCGCTCCGCTCAGGATGACCCTTTTTTCTGCCTGGTCTCTTGCTGGCCAGCCAATCCACGAATTCACACCCGCCAATCCACGCTCACTGAACTAAGCCCATCAAGCCACGCCCATAAAGCCACGCCGCCAATCCACGCCCACGATGCCCGCTAAGCCACGCCCGCCGATCCACGAAGACCACTGAGCCATGCCCGCTTGCAGTGCTCTACCAGCAGGCGCTGCACGGTTGAGGCACATGAGAACCATGAAGGGGTCATCCTGGGGAAAGCTCATCTAGCGGTCAATCCTGATAACAGCTCATCTGAGCGAAATAACGGGTCATCCTGAGCGAAGTCGAAGGACCTGCGGTGGAGTTGCTTTATCCTCATGAGGAGGGAAGCGCCAGCAGGATTGGCGGTCGCGTACGCCGCGCCATTGACGTCATGCCCCCCGTCTTGTTACTCTGGTTAGGTTCTGCCACAGATCAAAACTGCTTAGTGGGTCCAGGGTTTTGTGAGGCAGGAAGTAGCACCCTTCTGAGGCGCCAGGCAGAGATGCCGGGCAGGTTTTTTGAAAGCTTCAGAGCCGCATCCGGCAGCTGGATTCACCGGGGCGGCATTCGCATGTGCCCGCGCTACCCGCTACCTTGGTGGGCTATGCAGGCCAAGACTCGCGAAACGGAACTTTGCCATCGGCGCCCCGCAGCACGGGAGCGTGGGTAAGCGCATGGTCACCGTCGGGGTCGTTCGCTGAAGGTACAAGTTTTGGTTAGGCCCGGTTCTCCGGGGAAGCGAGGCGGCATTTGCCGTGGAGTATGGTCGCGCGAATGCACTTTCGATTCGCCGCGGTAACTGGTTTGCCCTGCGCTGCGCAAGCAGCATCGGGAACGTTGAAGGAGTACTCGTTTGCCTACATTCAGTCAGTTGGTTCGCAAGGGGCGCACGGCTCCCCGGTACAAGACAGCCTCCCCGGCACTGCAGGGCTCGCCCCAGCGTCGCGGCGTTTGCACCCGCGTATATACGCAGACTCCCAAGAAGCCGAACTCGGCGCTGCGCAAAGTGGCCCGTGTGCGCCTCACCAACGGCATTGAAGTGACGACCTATATCCCGGGTATCGGCCACAACCTGCAGGAGCACTCGATTGTGCTGATCCGCGGCGGCCGTGTGAAGGATCTGCCGGGCGTTCGCTACCACGTGGTTCGCGGCACTCTCGACTCGGTCGGCGTGGCCGGCCGCAAGCAGAGCCGCTCGAAGTATGGCGCCAAGCGCGCCAAGGCCGGTGTGCCTGCAGCCGGCGGCAAGAAGAAGTAATATCGGCGCGGTTATGGGCAGGGCGAAGCGACGCTTCGCATGAGATCAGGAAAGCAGTAGAGGAAAAGGAACCATGCCAAGAAAAGGCCATATCGCCAAGCGTGAAGTTGTGCCGGACCCGATCTATAGCTCCACGCTCGTGACCAAGTTCGTGAACTCGATGATGTGGGGCGGCAAGAAGTCCACCGCGCAGGGCATCTTCTACACCGCCATGACCAACCTTGAGGCCAAGGGCGGCGGCGACGATGCGCTCAAGCTGTTCAAGAAGGCAGTCGAAAACTGCAAGCCGCTGCTTGAGGTCAAGAGCCGGCGTGTGGGTGGCGCGAACTACCAGGTGCCGATCGAAGTGAACCCGGAGCGCCGGACCTCGCTAGCCATCCGCTGGCTGGTGAACTACGGCCGGGCGCGCGGCGAAAAAGGCATGATCGACAAGCTCACCAACGAGCTGCTCGATGCTGCCAATGGCCGTGGCGCTGCGATGAAGAAGAAGGAAGACATTCACCGCATGGCCGAAGCCAACAAGGCGTTCGCGCACTACCGCTGGTAGGTGTCAGGACTGTTAGCTGAGCCATAGTTCCAGCGCGGCCCGGACCATGGGGCCGCGATCCTTAGAAACGAACGACAGCTGCCTGCGCGATAGCAGGCAAGAACCAAAGAGAGAGATTATGGCTCGCCAAGTACCGCTCAATCGTTGCCGGAACATCGGAATCATGGCGCACATCGACGCCGGGAAGACCACGACGACCGAGCGCATCCTCTTCTATACCGGCATCACCCACCGTATTGGTGAAGTCCACGAAGGCACTGCCACCATGGATTACATGGAGCAGGAGCAGGAGCGTGGCATTACCATCACTTCCGCCGCGACCACCTGTATGTGGAACAACATCCGCATCAACATCATCGATACGCCGGGCCACGTCGACTTCACGGCAGAGGTCGAGCGTTCGCTTCGCGTGCTCGATGGTGCGGTCGCGCTGTTTGATTCGGTCTCGGGTGTGCAGCCCCAGTCGGAAACCGTGTGGCGGCAGGGTGACAAGTACAAGGTTCCGCGTATCTGCTTTGTGAACAAGATGGACAAGGCCGGCGCGGATTTCGAGTATGTCATTGACACCATTCGCAAGCGGCTGAGCGCAAAGCCTGTTGCCATCCAGATCCCGATCGGGGCAGAAGCTAAGTTCCGCGGCGTGATCGACCTGGTTGAAATGCGCGCCATTGTCTGGAACGACGAGACCATGGGTGCGAAGTATTCGGTCGAAGAGATTCCGGCCGATCTGGTCAAGAAGGCGGAAGCCTTCCGCATGCAGCTGATCGAGTCGGTTGCCGAGCACGATGACACGATGCTGGCCCAGTTTCTCGAGGGCGAAATTCCGACCCCGGCCGAGCTGAAGGTTGGTCTCCGCAAGGCGACGATCGGGATGCACATCTTTCCGGTGATGTGCGGATCCTCGTTCAAGAACAAGGGTGTTCAGACCCTGCTCGATGCGGTGGTCGACTACCTGCCGAGCCCAATTGACCTGCCGCCGGTTGAAGGTATCGATCCTTCGGACCCGACGCATATCCTGACCCGCCCCTGCACCGACGATGCTCCCCTGTCGGCGCTGGCGTTCAAGATGATCAATGATCCCTTCGGCAAGCTGGCCTTCATCCGGCTGTACTCGGGCTCGCTCAAAACCGGCGACACGATTGAGAACCCGCGTACCGGCAAGACCGAACGGGTGGGTCGCCTGGTCAAGATGCATGCCAATAAGCGCGAAGATATTACCGAGATCTATGCCGGGGATATCTGCGCCTGCGTCGGCCTGAAGGACATCAAGACCGGGGACACGCTATGCCCGCCGGCAAACCCGATTGCGCTCGGTGCCATCGATTTCCCGAAGACGGTGATTTCGGTCGCAATTGAGCCCAAGACCAAGGCCGACCAGGAAAAGATGGGCGTGGCTCTCTCCCGCCTGGCCGATGAAGATCCAACCTTCAACGTGCGCACCGATCTCGAGTCGGGTCAGACCATCATCTCGGGTATGGGCGAGCTGCATCTCGAGATCCTGGTCGACCGCATGAAGCGTGAGCACAAGGTTGAGGCCAATGTCGGCGAGCCACGTGTTGCATTTCGCGAGACCATTCGCAAGACGGCCGAAGCAGAGGGCAAGTACATCCGGCAGACAGGTGGCTCGGGTAACTACGGCCACGTCAAGATCCGCCTGGAACCGGGCGAGCCAGGCTCTGGTTTCGAGTTTGTCGATGCGATACGCGGTGGCGTGGTTCCGAAGGAATACATCAAGCCGACCGAGCAGGGGATCCGTGAGGCGTTGACGGGTGGCATCCTCGCCGGGTACGAGATGGTCGATTTCAAGGCCTTCCTCTACGACGGCAGCTACCATGATGTCGATTCGAATGAAATGGCATTCAAGATCGCCGGCTCGATGGCGTTTAAGGAAGCCGCGCGCAAGGCCAGCCCGGTACTTCTCGAACCAGTGATGGCAGTCGAAGTCACGGTTCCCGAGGAGCACATGGGCACCATCATCGGCGACATCAACTCGCGCCGTGGCCGCATCGAGGGGATGGAGCACCTCGGCGGTTCGCAGGTAGTCAAGGCGATGGTGCCGCTGAAGGAGATGTTCGGTTATGTCAACGACATCCGCTCGTCGACTCAGGGCCGCGCGAGTTATTCCATGCAATTCGCCCGCTACGAGGAAGCGCCACGCATGATCTCGGAAGAGATTATTGGCCGCAACCAGGGGCAGGGCAAGTAGCTTCAAGTAAGTGGGAGCTGGAGGCAGACCCGGTCACACTGGCCAGCGTCCGCCGCTTCCTAAGTCAGTGAGTGATGAGCCAGGTCGCAGAGCGACAGGAGAGTTATGGGCAAGGAAAAGTTTGACCGCAGCAAGCCGCACGTGAACGTAGGGACGATCG
>CAXTEW010000103.1:7484-9889 GCA_964243175.1 uncultured Acidobacteriaceae bacterium | reverse complement strand
CCACGCCGCTCGACGTGGAACTGGAGCTGAGCGGCAGACAGGACCGCGTGGAGGGGCGCAAACACTTCTGCTCGAGCCGACTGCGCGATGCCGACGGCCACACCCTGGCTACGGGCACAGCACTCTTTATCGCGGTCGAGCGCAAGACAGAACACAAGCACTGACGCCGACGTTTCCTCAAGCGCTTTAGTCAGATTAAGTCACCGCAGGGACATCCCATTTCAGGGTGCATCCGACCTGCTGGTTCAAGCGGGCTTGTTCACCCTCACCCTATCGAATGGTTCTGCCTTAAACCGCGCCCCGTGGCATGTTCTCACCCGTTCCGGTTACTCCTGGAACAACCGGAACGGTACAGGAGCGAACAAACTCCTTGGGATTGCTCGCGCGCAAACCAAGTACTCCTCTCTACGCCCTATCAAGCCGGCTGCCGGCAGGATGCGGCGAGTCGACCTGGGCTAAGCCATGGAAGTGATTCTCGCGGCATGGCCGCCGCTGTGCCTTAAACTAGGAAGAAGAGATGGGGGCACGATGACAGAGCAAAACGGATACAACGGCGCCAAGGGCGGCAACGGGTACAAGGGTGACACGGGCACGGGACTACGGCTCAAGGTTGGCTTGGCCGAGATGCTCAAGGGCGGCGTCATCATGGACGTCACCGATGCGCACCAGGCGGAGATCGCCGAGAAAGCCGGCGCCGTGGCAGTGATGGCGCTCGAGCGCGTGCCCGCCCAGATCCGCGCCGAAGGTGGCGTGGCCCGTATGGCGTCGATCAAGGTGATTCGCGAGATCATGTCGGCTTCCTCCATCCCCGTAATGGCCAAATGCCGCATCGGCCACTTCGTCGAAGCCCAGGTGCTGCAGGAGGTTGGCGTCGACTTCATCGACGAATCAGAAGTGCTGACGCCGGCTGACGAGACCCACCACGTTGACAAGCACAACTTCGCCACCCCGTTTGTTTGTGGCGCCCGGGATCTCGGCGAGGCCCTGCGCAGGATTGCCGAAGGCGCGGCGATGATCCGCACCAAGGGCGAGGCAGGTACCGGCGATGTGGTTCATGCGGTGAAGCACATGCGTCAGATCGTAAAGGATATGCGCGGCCTGACCGTGCTGGGCGAAGAAGAGCTGTACGTGGCCGCCCGCGACTTTCGCGCGCCGTACGAACTGGTGCGCCTGGTCGCACGCACAGGCAAGCTGCCGGTGCCGAACTTCTCTGCTGGCGGCATCGCGACCCCGGCGGATGCGGCGCTGGTTCGCCAGCTGGGCGCGGAAGCAGTCTTTGTCGGCTCGGGCATCTTCATGAGCGACTCCTATAACTTCGCTCCCCGCGAAGAAGCCGAGACCCGGGCCCGGGCCATCGTTCGCGCAACCACCCACTATGATGATCCAGCCGTGGTCGCCGAGTGTGCGGCCGAGTGCACCGGAGCCATGAAAGGTCTGGCCATCGCCGCACTAGAAACCGCGGACCTGCTCCAGACACGCGGCGTTTAGTTGGCTACCAACCTCCCAACCGGGCCGGACGCGCCAGGCGCATCGTCAGCGAACCCCGCCGTTTGTGCGCTGCGTATCGGCGTACTCGCGGTGCAGGGGGATTACGCGGCGCACGTCGCGGCGCTGCGTCACGCAGCTTCTGGTGGGAGCTCGGCGCTGACGATTGTCCTGGTACGCAAGCCAGCGGAACTCGCGGAGATCGACGGCCTGGTCATTCCCGGCGGGGAGTCGACGACCTTCCTGAAATTCCTAGAGCGCGACGGCTTCCTCGACTCCCTCCGGGAGTTCACCAGCTGCCAGCCTACGTTTGGCACCTGCGCCGGCTCCATCCTGCTGGCCAGCGAGGTCCTTCACCCCGCCCAGCACAGCCTCGCCGTACTCGATGCAACCGTGGAGCGCAACGCCTATGGACGCCAGAATGACAGTGCGATCCTGCACATGCATACGAGCCTTGGCGGGCCTCCACTGGAAATGGTGTTCATCCGCGCACCGCGTTTTACCCGGGTAGGTGAGCAGGTGAAGGTGCTGGCTGAGCGCGACGGCTTCCCTTCTCTGGTCGAGCAGGGCCACCTCCTTGCCGCAACCTTCCATCCCGAGCTCTCCCAGGACACGCGCATCCATCGCTACTTCCTCGACAAGGTTCGGGCGTACGTCGAGGCCGCCTAGCCGCCGCTGCGCCTGGAAAATACCGGCGGCTACTCGCAAGCAACGGTCATTTGACCGTCGTTGCATGGCCTATCAAAGCTTTCCTCAGGTAATAGGTGGCAGACGGGCTCGTTCCGAGTAAGCTGGTGCTCTGGGATCGCCGATATGCCCGCCACCTACACTCCACGTACCGTGCAGACCGAGCCGGATCGCAAGGATCCAGGCTTCGGGGGCCGCCCGCCTCTTCGCAATCGTCCGACCGGCGGTGGTGG
>CAXTEW010000103.1:0-7384 GCA_964243175.1 uncultured Acidobacteriaceae bacterium | reverse complement strand
ATCCAGGCTTCGGGGGCCGCCCGCCTCTTCGCAATCGTCCGACCGGCGGTGGTGGAGACGGTGACAACGGGGACGATGGCCTCCGGGGCCGTCGGCCGCGAGAGCTCCTGCAGCGCTATCGTTTCGCCCTCTCCTTTCTACTCGCCGGCGACCTGATCTTTTTCCTATCGCTGGTCAGTGCTTTCTTCGTGAAGCAGAGTAGTGGCCACTTTGACGCTTCGGATGCCTACGTCGCCGACGGGCATGCCTTTCCCATTCCGACAGCCCTGTGGTTTGCCACCGGCTTCCTCATCCTGTCATCAGTGACAGCGGAGTTTGGGCGCCGCCAGCTTTTCCACGAAATGGACGTGATCGAAGAGTGGCTGGGGCTGGGCCGGCCTATGGCGCGCCGGACCTGGCCCTGGCTCGCTGGGACGGCGGGGCTCGGTGGTGCGTATCTCGGTTGCATCTGGCTTGCCTGGCGCGAGGTGGCAAGCGAGGGTATTCACTTCACAAGCAGCCCGGACAGCGCCTTCTTCTTTGTCCTGACCGGCAGTCACGGGCTCCATATCATTGTGGGTATCCTGCTGCTTGCCGTAGCTACTTTTGGCCTGTACCGTCTACGCCGCGTCGAGCAGCGTCAGATCCTGGTCGATTGCGTGGCATGGTTCTGGCACGCGATGGGTATGTTCTGGCTGATGCTCTTCGCCCTGCTGGCATTTACCCGCTAGGCCCCTGCCTCTTTCGCCAGCTGCCCTCTGTCCCCCGCACCACCCCCGACAAAGTGCACGATTTCCAACCGGTCGCCGTCCTCGACAGGTGTGCCAGCCCAGGCCGAGCGAGAAACGATCTGCCCGTTCTGCTCGAGAGCGACTCGGTCCGCCTGCATCTGCAGTGCCGCAACCAGGTCGCCTACCGTGCTGCCTTCCTGCAGCTCCGCGAGTTCTCTTGGCTGCCCGTTGATCCACAATTGCATGAAACCTAGCCTACCAAACGTGTCGAAAGAGCTCAGTTCCGCAGCAGGACCACTGAACCGTCGAAGTCAAAGCTGAAGTCCATCTCGGAAACGCCGGCACCCTCCATGGTCGCCCGCAAGCGCTTTCGGTCGCTGGTCTGGAGCAGAAGAAATCCGCTTCCTCCAGCGCCCACCAGCTTGCCCCCGAGAGAGCCTCCCTTGGTTCTTGCCAGTTCATACAGCTCATCCACCCGTTTGCTGCTCATCCCCTCGCTGCGCGATCGTTTCCTCAGCCAGTGCTCATGCATCAGCGTGCCGAAATGGAGGATGTCGCCGCTCGAGAGAACCCGTTCTGTCTCGTGCCCCAACTGCTTGGCAAAGTGGAGATCCTCCATCATCTTCTTGTCGTGCCTCTCGGACAGGGTCTTCTGCGCCTGCAGCAGGGTCGAAGCTGACCGTGTCGAGCCGATGAAATACAACATCAGGCTCTCGCGCAGCTCGCGCGTGCTCTCGACCGGGATACTCAGCGGAGAGACTCCGACGGTGCCGTCGCGGCGGTAGTCCTGGCAGAGAAGTCCGCCGTACGCAGCGATGTACTGGTCCTGCTTGCCGACCGGCTGCCCCAGCCGGTTCATCTCGATCTCGATCGCTTCCTGCGCCAGGGTCTCGCTGGCAACATGCTTCTGCCTGTAGGCGTAGAGCGCATGAAGCAGACCGACCGTGAAGGCGCCCGACGAGCCGAGACCGGTGCCGGCCGGCACATCGGCAACGCTGGTCAACTCGATACGCTCGTCAATGCCGTGCATCTTGAGTGCTTCGCGGAACAGAGGGTGCCGGATGTCATCGATGCTGTCGGCGTGCTCGAGCTCTGAATACTTAAGAAAATAGCCGGGAAAGAACGAGCGATTGGCCGTGATGTAGACATACTTGTTGATCGCGGCGGAGATGACGAATCCGCCAAATTCGCGATAGTACGAGGGAAGGTCTGTTCCGCCGCCGCCGAGCGAAATCCGCAGCGGGGTCTTGGCAATGATCACGGCTGGCCCCCCGCGGCCTGCGCCTGCAGCATCTCGGTTATCTCGGCCAGTCCCGCCGGCGAGCCTATCTCGTAGAAACGTTCCGCGACTTCATACCCGGCCAGCTGCCCACGGCCAAGCAGCATCGCAGCATGGTCCGCAAGGTCGAAAGCCTCGCCTGGTGCATAGCCCTGCAAGCATCGGGCCTTGAAGCAGCTCAGGCCGTAATCGATATGGCGCATCCCGGGCGTTCGCCCTTGTTTGTCGTAGCGTTCGATTGCGTCGTTCGCGTAAAGCACATTGCTTCTGTCCCACTGACCCGCATTCTCGTAAACGGTCATCAATCCATCGCTTCCGGACGCCAGAAACGCGTCCCACACAGGCCGCAGGGGAGTGCGCAGATAGCTGTCGCCGTACATCACCATAAAAGCTGTTCCCAGCATCGGCAGGGCCTGACGGAGTGCTCCCCCGGTTCCGAGCGGGCGTGCTCCGTCGGAGGAGTAGCGAATCGCGCAACCCCATTGGGCACCATCCGCCGCATAGGCGCGGATCTGTTCCTCGAAGTGCCCGCAGCAGATGACGATCTCGTATGCGCCCTGCGCGGCCAGCATCCGCAGCTGGTGCCCGAGAAAAGGCTCGCCAGCCACGTCCAGCATTGATTTCGCTGTGAGCAGCGTGGCCGGAAGCATGCGTTTCGCCATGCCGCCGCTCAGCAGCGCCACCGTAGGCAGCCGCGCTTCAGGCATAAAGCACCCGCTCTTCCCGCTTCATACTTTCCAGCGCAGCCCGGATGGCTTCGCTGCTGTTCCAGCGAGAGTTCCAGCCAAGCGCCCGGATTCTTGTGCTGTCCAGCCGCACCACGGGCACGTCGCCCTTCCAGCCGCGGCTTCCGCCCGTGAACAGATAGGCGGGTTCCCTGGCCAGTCCGAGGCATTGCACCGCCTGCTCCGCAATCTCCGAGACTGTCATTGCATCCAGCGTCGATACATTGAAGACCTGAAAGGGCAGCGTGCTCTTCTCGAGTGCGAGCAGAACCGCGGAGACTACATCAAGCACATGGATGTAGGCCTTGCTCTGCTGCCCGTCACCCAGGATGCGCAGCGTCGAGGGATCGGCAGTCAGGCGCCGTAGAAAGTCGAAGCCCACCCCGTGTGTTTGCCGTGGGCCAACGACGTTCGCGAAGCGGAACGCACAGGCGCGCAGCCCGAACATCGCGCAGTAACTCGCAATCAGCGCTTCGCCCGCCAGCTTGCTCGCGCCATACGTGGAGACAGGGAGAAACGGACCCGCGTCCTCGGTCACCGGGGTGTGCCCAAGCTCGCCGTACACGCCGCTGCCCGAGGCGTAAAGCAGCTGCGGCACACCGGATCGCCGCATGGCTTCGACAACATTGTTGGTCAGCAGCGTGCCCTGGTAAAAGTCCACCTCAGGTTCAGTCGCGGCCCGCGCTATGTCAGGGTTCGAGGCAAGATGAATCACCACGTCATGCCCGGCCATCGCCGCAGTCAGCAAAGCCAGATCGCCGGCTTCGCCCTTTGCCACGGCGAAGCGCCGGTCAGACAGGTGATGCTCGTAGTGCCAGGATCGCCCCGAAGAGAAATTATCATAGATCGTGACGCACCCGGCGTCCCCGGATGGACCGAGCAGTTGATCGACGAAGTGACTGCCGATGAAACCTGCACCGCCAACGATGAAGAAACGGCGGCTGTTTCCCGCATCGGTCTGTACACCTGGAAACGACAGCAGGGGCATCCGCGTGTTCCTCCTTTCGCGCACGCCATCCGGCGCACGCGTTTCCAAAACCTGGCCAAACGACGGCTCAGGACTGGGCTCCTTCAGATATCGCAAATGAATGTTGAACGAAGAGTACGGCTCATAAGTGGTACAGCCTAGACGAAAGCGCCGTCTTAGAGACTTTCGTAACAGCAAGAGCAGGGATTCCCTACTTAAGTCCTCCCACTCCTCTTACATTCTGCTTAGTCCCCTATCTCACCTGGCAACACTTTCCTCTCGAGGCTCGGCATGAGTATAAAAAATGATCTGCAGGTAAAACTCTTCTGCGATGCAGCAGATATAGAAAGTCTGCTGACTATGTACAGCAAGCCCTACGTCAAGGGCTTCACCACCAATCCCACACTGATGCGCAAAGCTGGTGTCAAGGATTTCAAGGCCTTTGCCCATGCCGTCCTAGCGGCGATTCCTGATCTGCCCGTCTCGTTCGAAGTGTTCGCCGACGACGAAGCCGGAATGGAACAACAGGCGCGGACCATTGCCTCGTGGGGAAAGAATGTTTACGTCAAGATCCCTGTCACCAACACCGCGGGGTTCTCGACGATGCCGCTGGTGCGCAGGCTTTCCAAGGATGGTATCGCGCTCAACGTCACGGCTTTAATGACCGTCGAGCAGGTGGCCCGCGTGGCGGCGGCGCTTGATCGCCATACCCCGGCTATCGTTTCTGTCTTCGCGGGCCGCATAGCCGATACCGGCGTCGATCCTGTTCCAATGATGCGCAAGGCGGTCGAGGTTCTCGCCGAGCGCCCGCATGCCGAGCTCCTCTGGGCCAGCTCGCGCGAGCTGCTGAATATCTTCCATGCGGAAGAGTCTGGTACGCACATCATCACCGCCACGCCGGACATCCTCAGCAAACTCGCGCTGCTTGGCAAGGACCTCACCGAGTTCTCGCTCGAGACCGTCCGCATGCTCTACAAGGACGCCCTGCAAGCCGGCTACAATCTCAACGAGCATACGGGCTTCACTGACCAGATGCCAGCCTCAGCAGGGCGACAGGCAATGCTGCACCGCAACGAAGCCTGAGGTCACTCTGCCGAGCGAGTAAGTGCCGTGTAACTACGGCACTTACTTCTGCATATCTCGTCTATTCCGCGTAAGGTGGTCATAAGTGGCGTCGTAGGCTAGTATCTTCGGGACAGCGGCCTGTAAGTTGAAACCCTGCACGTCTATCAGCGCTGGTTCAGGGATTGCAGCTTCCTGCCCAGTCGCGATCCACGCGGTCCGGGTGCCCGCTGCGCGTCCGCAACTTAGATCCGTGTCCCGGTCCCCCACCATCCAGCAATCGGCCAGCGCGAGCCCGAAGGCAGTTCCTGCCTGCTCCAGAAAATAAGGGCTGGGTTTGCGGCAAGGGCATGGCCCGGTAAATGCCGGGTGATGGGTGCAGTAGAAGGCCGCGGTGAGCGAGAGGCCTGCTGGCAACAGGTGATGCACCAACAGCCGATGCATGGCTTCGAGCGTGCCGGCCGGAGATTTCCCGTTGCAGGCATTTGGCTGATTCGAGACCAGGAACAGGAGATAGCCAGCGTCGGCAAGCGCCCGCAGCGCAGGCACCACTCCGCTTGCCAGCACGAAGCTGGAAAGCAGCCGGGGTGCTTCCCAGGCTGCGGTGTCCGCGTAGAAAACGTTCTGGTTCAACACTCCATCGCGGTCCAGAAAGACAGCTTTCCTTCCGGTCGCCGCTGCTGCGGTCAGCACCTGCGGGTCACAGGTGGATCGAGGCTGCACGTGCGGGGGCAGCCGGTACGCCATGGCTGTTTCCCACTTCATCTCGCGGGCGCGCAAGCGGGGATGCGACACGAGCAGATGCCACACCACTGCCTGGAACGACTCGGCATGCGCGGTCACTGTATCCGCCGACAGCGTGGGAACAATGATGGCCTGGTCTGCCACCTTGGCGGTGAAGCCGCCGTCCCGTCCGACAACGCCCAGGACCTTCGCACCAACCTCGCGCGCCAGTCGCAGGCTGTTTACCAGGTTCATGCTGATGTTCTTTTCGATCGACCCTCCACCTACCGAGAAGATGAACAGGGCGTCATTGGCGCTCAGCCGACTGCCGCGAAGCCAGTTGGCGTAGCACGTATCCCAACCGTCGTCGTTGATGCGTGCTGTCAGCTCGGCCACATTATCAGAGGGTGCATAGCACTCGATCCCGGCGATCTTGCGGAAATCGTTGACGGCGTGGCCGGCGTGGCCGGCACCTCCGCCTACCCCCAGAAAGAACAGCCTTCCCTCGCGGGCTCGCAACTCCCACAGGATTGTGACCATTTCGTCGATCTGGGTTGGCGAGATCGCCGCCGCGATGGCGCCGACTTCCTGCAGGTACCGTACCGTGTAGTCGATCATGAAGGTTCTCCTCGCCGCGAAGAAGAAGACGCGGCTTAGGGCCACACTATCGGCGCCAGGGCGAAGAGATTTCAGGAAGAATGCAACACATTCCGTCTTTTCCGGACCCCTGCTGCGAAAGGGTTGGTTTTCGCCAGAGCCTTGTGCTCAGCCGGCAGCTTCGTGAACATCAGCGACACGTGGAACAAGGACCAGGCTCTGCAGGCTTCTGCTTCGGCGCGCGTAGACGATCAGCCCCACACCGGCAACGACGCTGCCTAGGCTTGCGACCTGTGCATTACTCAGGCCCCCATAGATCGGTGGGTTGATCCGGATGAACTCGACGAGAAACCGCGCGACCCCGCTCAACACCAGGTACTCGCCCGTAAGCTGCCCTGCATGCCGCAGCAATCCATTCGCCGGAGCGCTGCGCCGCCACAGGTAGACCGCGATACAGATCGCGACGAAGCACTCGTAGTGTGCCGTCGGGTGCACGGGGTAATTTACCGGATCGATGCCGTGGGGAAAGCTCATCGCCCAGGGTAGATTGCTGGCCTTGCCGTAATCCCCATCGCCCGAGGTAAAGCAGCCAATGCGGCCGATCCCGTAGCCCAGGGCAGCAGAAGGCGCGCAGAGGTCGAGCATCGTGCGGCCGCGCAGTCCGGCAGAGCGGGCCTGCCAAAGCAGCGCCAGCACGCCTCCTGTCAGGCCTCCAAACCAGGCGACACCGGAGCGATCCAGCAGGACGGCGGGGTGAGCGATCAGCGTTGCCGGGTCCTGCAACACGTGCCACAGCTTGGCCCCTACCTCGCCCGAAATGGTCGCAATGGCAATGATGCCGATAGCATCCGCTTGTATCTGGTAGCGGCCCAGATTCCTCTCCAGCAGCCCCCCGGCGCTGAAAGCCGCCAGCACCAGCATGATGCCGAAGGTGGGAAGGGTGAAGTGCCAGATGTGGATAAAGGGCAGCATGGACTCCCAAAGTATAGACCGCGGCAGCCCAGGCACCTTCTCAGTTGCCAGTGCTCGGCAGATGCCCGACCTTGGATTCGAGATCCGGAAGATAGCTGGCCCGGGCGCCGGGTTCCAGGCGCTGCGCGAGCTGGATGGCTGCGCGCCACGCGGTCTTCGCCGTCTGCGGATCCCCGGCCGCGGCTGCGGCGTCGCCCAGCACCGTTTGGCTGAAGAGATTCCCCGGTGCGATCGCGACAGCTTCACGAGCGAGGACCAGTGCCGGTTGCGGTTGCTTGTCAATCAGCATCGTGAGGCTTTGCTGGGCACGGGAGAGCGCGGCAAGCTCCGGTACAGCAAAGGTGCCCCG
>CAXTEW010000102.1:0-10014 GCA_964243175.1 uncultured Acidobacteriaceae bacterium | reverse complement strand
ACGGGAAGAAGACGACGACAGGGGTGATCGTCGAGCCGACTAGGGGAACGGTAATTTCGCGAAGGGCGAGGTGCACGGCGGCTACCGGGCCTTGGCCTGCATCGCGGTGCATCACGATGTTCTCGATGACGACGATGGAGTCGTCAATCACGAGGCCGATCGCCGCTGCCAGGCCGCCGAGCGTCATAAGGTTGAAGCTTTGCCCGACAAGCGCGAGAAAAAGAACTGTAATCGAGATGGTTACAGGTATGACAAGTCCCGCGACAAGGGAGGCAGCCGTGTCACGCAGAAACAGGAAAAGAATAACGCAGGCGAGCAGCAGCCCGATCAGGGTGGCATCGCGTACGCTGCGGATGCTGCGGCGAACAAGCTCTGACTGGTCGTAGAAAGGAGTCAGTGTGACACCGCGGGGCAGGTTTTTCTGCAGCGCCACGACTTCGTGCGCTACCGCATCAGCCACGGCGACCGTGTTGCTTGCGGGCTGCCGGGCGATGTTCAACAGGACCGAGGGACGGCCATTTGCAGTAACAGCGGTGTAGACAGGAAGGCTGCCGTGCACCACGTGCGCCACGTCGCTGATGCGAACAGGATTGCCGCCGGCAGTGTTTTTAACCACCAGCTGCCCGAGGGTATCGGCGTCATGTGCCTGCGCGCCAACCACCGCGAGCACCAGCTGATGGTTCTCTTCATAAAGGCCTGGCGAATCCATCCTGTTGGAGGCGTCGATGGCATTGACCAGATCTGGCACGGTAACTCCGGCGTTCTGCATACGGGCCATGTCGGGCACGAGATGGAACTCCGGCACCTCGCCGCCCTGCACGGTCACTGTCCGTACCCCCGGTACGCGATTCAACGGCGCCTTCAAGTCATAAGTGGCGAGCTCCCAGAGGGCCGTCGGGGTAAGCGTCGTGGAAGCAAGGCTGTAGCCCAGGATGGGAAAGGTCGCGAAGGTAAGGCGATTGGTCGTGATCAGGGCAGTCGCGGGCAGGCTGGGACGCACCTTGCTCAGCTCGGAGTCAACCAGCTGCAGGGTTTGCGCCATGTCCGCGTTCCAGTCGAAACGGAGACTGACCTCCGCAGAGCCGCGGCTGGTCGTGGAGCGCACGGTCTCAAGGCCAGGCACGGCATTCATTGCATTTTCAAGCGGCCGGGTGATGGTGATTTCCATCTGCTCGGCTGGCATTACGCCATTGTCGATACCGATGACGACGCGGGGAAAATTGGTGTCAGGAAAAACCGAGATAGGCAGCTGGAGTGAGAAGAAGACGCCGGCGATGGTAAGCACGGCGAGGAAGAAGAAGAGAGCGCCGCGGTAGCGAAGCAGCCAGTACTCCTCTCCCGGAGCGGGGAGAGCCGCAGGAGCAGGTGGCGGCGCGGAGACGGGACTGGACACAGGCGCCTGCTCTTTGATCACAGGCCGTCTCCATCTTTGTCTTGGGCGGCGGGACCCTTGCCGGCGGGCGCGGGTTGCGCATCGTTATCGGGAGCACCAACTGTTACCTTCGTACCGTCATCGAGCCCGTACGCTCCACCTGTCAGGACGGTGTCGCTCGGCACCAGTCCGCTGAGCACCTGGGTGTCGTCGCCATCGGTGATGCCGGTCTTTAGCAGGCGCTTGTGCGCGGCCCCATCAGGGCCCAGCAGCATGACGTACTTGGCCCCCTCGGTCCCGGGAAGCAGGGCAGTGGTTGGCACCAGCAACGCATTTTCGACGGCATGCCCGGTAACACTGGTGCGCACCGGGGTACCGGCTTTCAGCGCGCCGGTGGGGTTCTCGAGCCGCAGCCAAACCTCGACTGTCGTGCTGCCGGGATCAAGAGCGGGGCTCACCAGGGACACCTTTGCGGGGAGTGGCGCAGCACTGCCCGCCAGACTGATCGTCGCGGCGTCGCCAACCTTCACTTGCTGCGCAGCGCCCTGGGCCAGGTGCACCTTCGCAAGCAGGGCAGAGGTATCCATGATGGTGACAAGCGGCGCACCGGCCGCTGCTGTCTCGCCTGCAAACAAGGGCCGGTCGGTTACCACGCCGGCGATGGGGCTGCGTACTTCGGCAAAGGAAACCTGGGCCTGGGCGCCCATGTACTTGCCCCTGGCGCTGAGCATGGCCCCCTCGGCCTGCTGCAGCGTGGCCTGGCGGCTGACTGCCTCAAGCGAAGCAAGGTGCTGCGTGGCAACATCGCAGGCTGCCTGCGCCTGGGCTTGGGTGGCGCGGGCGGTATCGAGATCACGGCCCGGGATGGCTCCCTGCGCAAAGAGCTTCTCCCGCGCGGCCACGATACTGGCGTCGAGGTCGCGGGTCGCCCGGGCCTGCGCCGCGTCGAGGCGGGCACGCTGCGTTTCCTCCGGTAACTGCGCGCCGCTGGTGCTGCGGAGGGCTGCTTCGGCTGCGGTGTAGGTGCCGCGCGTATCGATGGCGGCTGCCTGCAGGTCGCGATCCTCGAGCGTAGCGAGTAGCTGCCCGGCCCGCACGTGCGAACCGCGCTGCACGTAGAAGCGCGCGACCGGCGCAGAGATTCGCGGGGACAGTGCCGCCTGGGCGAGTGGGGAAAGCACCGCGTCTGCGAGGATGTGCTCGGCAATGCTGCCGCGCCGTGGATGTGCCACCTGCACGGTTACAGACACCGCGGGCGCTTCTTCCGCAGCCTGTTTGCCGCAGCCGCTCAGCAACGCCAGGGCGCAAAGCAGGATCGCAGATTGCATCCCGGTGCTGATTTCCCGGCCGGTCACAGTGTGCCCGTCAATATCTCGAGGCCGCTTAGCGCCTGTTCGTACCGCACCTGTCCGTCCTCCCGCGCAGTCCGCGCGCTGCTCAGTGCCGTTTCCGCGTCGACCACCTCCAGCGCGCTTCCTTCCCCGCCCGTGTAGCGCAGCCTGGTCAGTCGCAGGCTTTCCTCGGCGGTACGTACGGTGGTGTCCAGCGAGAGCAACTCGCTCTGCGCCGTTGCTGCTTCCGCAACATCCACCTGCAGGTCGATGACGAGGCGCTTCTGTGTTGCGGTCAGGGCTACGCGCACGGCATCGCGTCTCCCTTCACTCTGCTTGATGCGGCGCTCTGTGGAGAACCAGTCCCACACGGGGATGTCCAGGGTCGCAGCCATGGAGTAGCCGAGGTTGCGCGGGTTAATGGTGCCGTCGTAAGGGCTCTTCGTGGCGAAGTACGAGGCGTCAATGCCATAGGTGAAGTTCAGTGCGAGATCAGGCAGGTAAGCAGCCCTGGCAACAAGCACCTCGGCATTGCCTTGTTCAAGCGCCGCGACCGCGCTGGCCAGCTCCGGATTTCCATGCTTCGCTGCTGCCGCCACGTCGGCTATAGCAGGGAGCGGCGCAGGCTGGGACGGCAGATCAAGAGTGTACGGCGTCAGCGGGTCGGCAAACAGCAGGGACGCGAGCTCAAGGCGCGCTCGATCGCGTGCCAGCATGGCCTCGGTGACGTCCCGCGTGCGGCCTTGCAGGGCGAGGTCCGCCTTGAGGACGTCGGCGTGCGCGGCCTCGCGAGCGGCCTCCCGCTCCCCTGTCAGGGCAACGAAGTCGGCGGCCTCAGCCTGCGCGGTGCGGAGCACGGCAAGCCGGCGCTCAGAGGCAGCGACGCCGTAGTAGAGGTTCGCGGTGGCGGCCACAAGGCCGCGCCGCGCGATTTCAAGCTCCGCGGTCGCGCGCGCGGAAACGGCGGTGGCGACGCGAACGTTGGCAGCCTGTGCGACGCCGAGTGTCTCGTTGATGACCGCCTGGCTGGCATACTCGCGTACCGCATTGTTGGCGATGAAGACAGGCGCCGGCTGGCCGCCGCTGAGTGAGCCCGTGGCCCCAGCCGCGCCGCCTGATGGGCCGGCCTGGTTCTTGGCGCCGTTTGGCTGGGTGTACAGCGCCTGGTTGTGGTAGACCACGCCAGGCAGCAGGGCGGCGCGGGCCAGGCCGCGATCCAGCGCGGCCGCCTGCTGGGCTGCACGGCTTGCAGCAAAGTTGGGCTCGTTCTGCTCGGCGCGGTGTATCGCTTCCTGCAGGGTGATGGCGACACCTGGTACCGCCTGCCGGGAGTCGCTCACCGACTGCGCTTGCAGGCTCGCAGCGCTGATGGCCAGCAGACCCGGGAGAAGGTGCCCACAGAGGGTCCGATCTGCGAAAGCAAGGCGGCTGCGCATCAAATTTCAGTCTAGGCAAGTCAGCTTAAAGCGACCTGAAGAAGAGCTCGCATATCGCTGGCATGGCAGTACGGAGTGCGGCAGGTACAGGCAGCACCACCGGTGGGGCGCGGCGGTGCGTGTCGGTGCGCAGTCGTGGGCCTGGGGGCGGAGAGCGGCGAGGCAGTATTCTAGGAGTTCGGCCGCACCCGGAGACTGTACCCGCCGAGGGGCAAGCCGCAGTACCGCAGCGCAGGCGCAGCTCAACCGGAAACGATCAGCCGGGTCGAGGCAAGGTGCGCGATGCGTAAAAGGGAGAACGTGTATGAGCGGCCTTGAGCGTCGCGTTGTAGTTACCGGGATAGGCCTTGTAAGCCCACTCGGCACCGGCACAGAGAAAACGTGGGCGGGGCTGCTGCGAGGCGAGCCTGGCATTGCGCGGGTTACACTGTTCGATCCCACCGGCTTCCCCTGCACTTTTGCCGGCGAGGTCAAGGACTTTGAGCCCCAGCAGTTCATCGAGCGCAAGGACATCAAGAAGATGGGCCGCTTCATTCAGTTCGCGATGGCGGCCGCGGAAGGCGCGATGCAGCAGAGCGGCCTGGCCATGGAGTGGGAGGATCGCGAACGGGTCGGGGTGTACGTGGGCAGCGGGATCGGTGGCTTCGAGGTCATCGAGCGGGAACACACCAAGCTCGAAACAAATGGTCCGGACCGTGTCTCGCCCTTCTTTATCACCGCAAGTATCGCGAACCTGGCGGCAGGGCAGTTATCCATTCGCTACGGCGCCGCCGGGCCGAACCTGACAGTCGCGACGGCCTGCACCAGCGGTGCCCATGGCATTGGGGAGTCGTACCGGATCCTGCAGCGTGGCGACGCGGATGTAATGATCTGCGGTGGTGCGGAGGCAGCTGTCACGCCACTATCGATGGCCGGCTTTTCCGCAATGCGCGCCCTGTCGACCCGCAACAGCGACCCGGCGACGGCTTCGCGCCCATGGGACCTGCACCGCGATGGATTTACGGTGGGCGAAGGAGCGGGCATCCTGATCCTTGAAGAGCTGCAGCATGCCGAACGGCGGGGCGCCACAATCCTGGCAGAACTGGTTGGCTACGCGACAAACTCCGACGCCTTCCACACCAACGCGCCGCCCGAGGACGGACACGGGGTGCAGCGGGTGATGGAGCTGGCACTGCGCGATGCCCATCTGGAACCATGGCAGGTGCAGTACCTGAACGCGCATGCGACATCTACCCCGCTGGGAGATCGCGCCGAGGCGCGCGCCATCATGAAGGCGTTTGGTGAGGCGGCGCCCGCGCTGCTGGTCTCCTCGACCAAGTCGATGACCGGCCACCTGCTGGGCGGCGCCGGCAGCCTAGAAGCCGGGATCACGGTGCTGGCGCTGCGTGACCAGATCGCGCCGCCAGTCACAAACCTGGGGGAAGTGGAGCCGGATTGCGGCTTCCAGCTGGTGCGCGACAAGGGTTTGCGCACGCCGATGGAATACGCGATGACTAACTCGTTCGGTTTCGGTGGAACGAACGCCTCGCTCATTTTCAAGAGGTGGATGCCCGCGGCCTAGGCGCGGCTATTGGCCGCCCGGGGCTCTCAAGCGCCCAGCCGTATCGCAACAGGGGTGCGGCATCCTTGGCGAAGCCGACCATGCTCTCGAGGATGGCTTGCGTGTACAGGTCTGCCACCGGGAGCGGCCGCCGCATGACAAAGCTCTTCAGCGAAAGCAGGTGCGCGCCGCTGCTGGCGGCATGGTGCTCATAGCCGCGCGGCAGCCGCTTCAGGCGGTTCTCTGTTTCGAGCGGCATGCGGTCCACCAGGTGCAGCAGTGGCAAAGGGTCGGCGACAATTTGATCGCGCCAGCGTCGCAGCTCTGCTTTCTCTGGCTCCCAGAAACCGGCGGCCAAGAAAGGTGCCCGCGCATCGAGGTGCAGATACAACGCACCAGGCGCCTTCTTGTGGCTATCCCGGTAGAGCGCGCTCGCGATGTGGGTGTGGAAGGGCAGCTTTTCCCGGCTGAATCGCGTGTCGCGGTAGATGCGATGCACGGGGTCCCGGCGCGCGGGTTCGAGCGGCAAACCTATGGCGTGCAGCATCACTGCCAGGTTCTGCACGAGGAGCAGCATCGGCGCTGCGAGGGTTTGCTGGTACAACGCCTTTCGCTCGGCAAACCACTCGCGGCGATTGTTGCGCTGCAAGTGGTTGAAGAAGAGGAAGGCATCCGGCGGAAAGCCTGTAAAGATGTCGGTCTCCCCCTGCTCTTCGGTGCGCATGGTGGCTCCTCCCCAGCATCCTTACCTGCTATATAAGAAGGCGTATGACAGGGGAGCAGCACGCACGGCGCTGAACAAGGTCGACAGGATGAACAGCCACCTGCTGGCTCCCGCCGTTGTCCATATGCGCCCGGGCATCCCAGTGCCGAAGGAGAACATGGCAATGGCTGAAACAACAGAAAGCAAGGCAGGCGCACTGGGTATTGACGAGTCGATTGCAGTCCCGCTTATTGCGCTGGTCGCGACCAGCATCGGTGCACTCGTGGTGGTCCTGGTGCTGCTGAGCCGGGACCGCAAGAAAGCCGGGTAGCCAGGGGAACCAGTCTGTAGGTTGCCGGGAGGGGGTAAGCTGGTGCGGATCATCAGCCAGTCCTCCTCCAGGTAGAACCGGCGGCCGACTCTATCGCAGGATTGACAACCAGGGAGCACGGGGCTGTCGGGGACGAAGCAGCCGCTCCTCGTGCAATCATCTCTGCAATGATGCCAATCCATTGGACGCCCGCAGGGCCTCGCATCCTGGCTGCGTTTCTCGCTTCCTTCGTCGAGGGCGTAGAAGCGCTTACGGTGGTGCTGGCTGTCGGCAGCGTGCGCGGCTGGAAAAATGCCCTTGCCGGCGTCGTCGCGGCACTGCTGGTGTTGCTGGCACTGGTTGGGGTGCTCGGCAGCATGCTTCAGAAAATCCCACTCGCTCGCCTGCAGATGGTGATCGGTGCGCTTCTGCTGTTGTTTGGGCTGCGCTGGTTGCGAAAGGCGGTGCTGCGCGCCTCCGGGCACATCACGCTCCATGACGAGTCAGCTGCATTTGCGAAGAACACGGCAGCGCTGCAGGCGGGGAAGAGCGCCGGCACCTGGGACCCGCTTGCTATCGGGACGGCCTTCCAGATCACGATGCTTGAGGGTGTGGAAGTCGTATTTATCGTGATAGCCGTTGGTGCCGGAGGCCGCGGCCTGCTGCTATCCGCCAGCCTCGGCGCGGTGGCCGCCCTGCTGGCCGTGGTTGCGCTGGGCATCGCGCTGCGCAGGCCGCTGGCGCAAGTGCCTGAAAATACCCTGAAGTTCGCCGTGGGTGTGCTGCTCTCTGCCTTTGGTACCTTCTGGGCCGGCGAAGGCATGGGCATCGACTGGCCCGGCGCCGACGCTGCGTTGCCAGTGCTGGTCGCGGCCTACACTGCCGCTGCCCTGCTTGGCGTCACCTTGTGCAGGCGCGGGCCAGCCCGACATCGGGCACCGCGGGGAGCAGCGCTGTGAACTGGCTCCGTACCTTGACGCGGGCAGGGATAGGGTTGTTTGTGGATGATGGCAGCCTTGCCGTCCTGGTTGCGCTGTGGCTGGTGCTGAACGGCGTACTGCTGCCGCACATGGAGGTACCGCGTGCCTGGCGTGGTGTGATTCTGTTTGTGGGATTGGCTGCTATCTTGCTTGAAAGTACGTCACGCTACGCCAGGCGCAAGGACACCTAGTTTTGGAAGGGCACACAGGAGTGCAAGAGAGCGCAAGCCGCGGGTGGACACAGCTGCTGCTCGACCCGGGGCCGGGCGATAGACGATGGGGATGGGCTGAGACCGCGGCATTGCTGCTGTGGCTGGGGCTGGCCGGTTTTGCCGTGGCACAGCATACGCCGTGGACTGATGAGGTCCAGGCCTGGCTGCTGGCCGGTGAAGTCAGCTGGAAGACTCTGTTTACCCACAGCCTGCACTACGAGGGAACAGGCGGCCTGTGGCACGCCACGCTCAAGCTGGCGCACGCGGCAGGCCTGCAGTTTACGGCTGTCCGGTGGCTGCTGGTCGCCGTGCAGGGCGCGGCCATGGCCGTGTTGCTGCGGTATGCACCCTTCCCCTTGCTGCCGCGCCTGCTGCTGCCGTTCACATTCTTTCTGCTGTACCAGGACACAGTGGTTGCCCGGTCCTATGGGCTGTTTGCGATCTACGCGTTCGTTGCCGCCGCCATGCTGCGCAGCACGCGGCAGCGGCCGGTGCCCCTGGCGCTGGTGCTTGGATTGATGGCGAACATCTCGCTGCATGGCCTGGTCGCCTCAGCTGGACTGGCCTGTGTGGCCGCGCTGGTTTGGCGAGGGCGCTGGCTCAAAAACGTGGTGGCGCTGCTGCTGCTCTTGCTGCTGTGGGCCGCAACGCTGCTGACCATGACGCCAGCGAAAGACATTGACTTCGCTGCCGGCAACAATATCCAGAGGTCGTTCGCGGCCGCAGAGAAGAAGTTGGGCTTGCACGTCGCGCCGCCCGCGCCGCTCGCAGGTCAAACCATGGCGGGGCTGCCACAGACGCCCCTCACCATCCACCTGCGCCACGGCTACGACAGCCTGTGGAACCGGTTGGCCAGGACGCTTTCCCTGGTGACCTTCCCTCTTTCCGGATTTCGCTTTCTGGCGCTAAGCCTGGCTGCAGCCGTCGCCGCGCAGGCCTGGATGGTACGCCGCGCACCCCACTTTCCCGCGGCCCCTGCAGGCGTGCGAGTCAGCAGGGATGCAGGCGCGCTGGGCACCACCGGACTGGTGCCGTCCCTGCTGCTGATTGTCGTCTTTACCTCTGTGTACCTGGCGCCGCGCCACGTGGGGGTCCTGTTGACGAGCTTCGTCGTAACTGCGTGGCTTACCTGGCCGGGCAAAGCAGCGCTGCAGGGGAAAGCCAACCTGCGCCTGCTGCAGCGGCTGGCAACCGTGCTGCTCTGCCTGGTGTGCCTGGAGCAGATCGGCTGGAGCCTCCATGCCATTGGACGGGAGCGGTTATCCCCGTACGGCGCAGGCCGGATGACGGCGGACTATCTCAAGTCAAGGGGAGTAGGCGCACCGGGTACAGAGAAGAAGCTGGCCGGCTTCTACTATTACAGCGCGGACCCCCTGTTGTACTTCGACCGCAACATTTATATGAATCAGCCGGCGCATCGTTACTGGTACTGGAGCACCACGATGCGGAATTACATGACAGTGCAGCAGGTGTTAGCCCAGCGGCCCGACTTCATCATCGTCGGGGGGCTGGAAGCAGGCCCCGATGCGGAGATCATGCACGACTGGCTGACTATCCCGGTCGTCTCGCCGAAGATCCCCCGGGGCGACATCTTCCTGGTGAAGGAATACTTTGAAGCGCGCGGCTACGGGGAAACACACCTCTTCTGTGGACACATCTGGATGCGTGCCACCTATGCCGAGGAGATATGTGACACGGTACTGGAGCCGACTCAGGCAGTAAGTTCGCCGGCCCTGCCATCGTCTTCCAGCTCGAATTGATGCAACACCTATCGCTCTTTATAAGTCGCCGGGGTGGTAAGTCCGCTCTGTATGCTGCGCAACGTCCTCCGGGTAGAAGTACACGTCGCGCAGATCGCCGGCACTGTAGCGCACGGCTTCGTCATTGAAATGAAGCATACCCGGGTGCCCGCTTTCCCCACCCGCGGTGATGGCGCGCGCACGTACCCTGCTCCCAAACTCCACGACGGCGACAAAGCTGTTGCCGCTGGTGCCGTAGAGCTTCTTGGTGCCTGGATAACTCCTGGCACCGAAGGAGGCGAGCGAGCCCCACACCGAAGAGGTGAAGGGAACAGGAATGCTCGGTTGCTCATCATTGAACGGCTGCACAATGTCGCCGGTCAGTCGCTGG
>CAXTEW010000101.1:7545-10023 GCA_964243175.1 uncultured Acidobacteriaceae bacterium | reverse complement strand
CGCGTGGTCGCCTCCCCCTGCACGGCACGCCCCCGCGCCGTCACCAGGGCCCGGGCTGCGCGCACTCTCGGGGGGGCCGCGCCGCCGGCCACGAAGGCAGCATTCGAGCTGCCTGCCGACTGCCGCGCGTGGTTACACAGCTGTACCTCATAACGGAGCAGTGCAGCGGGTCCCGTTGCGGCACCAGGGGGCAGGTGGTCGGTGAACTGGGCGGGCTTGCCTGCTTCGAGCAGCAGCTCCGCGGCCGGCACGCACGAGCCCGCCGATGCTGCACGGCAAATGACCGTATACAGGTCCCCTTTGAGCAGCACGCGGTCGGTCGTTCTTCTTGGCATCGTCCAGTGGAGGGTGACCGCGTTGCCGACCCGGGTTGCGGCCAGGTCAGTGACCGGCAGAGGCAGCATCAGCGACGGCGGCAGCGGCAATCCCGGGTTTCCACAACCACAAAGGCAACACATCAGCAGCAAAGCCGCGGCACAGCGCAGGTGCATCATCGCAAGCCCAGCCTAGCAGAGCCACGAACCAGGGCCGACGCTCGGGTCAGGCGCGGCCTGGCTGGGGCAGGATGGCGGCCAGCGCTTCTGCAATGCGGGGCTGCCGGAACTGGAAGCCGCTGGCAGTGAGCCTGGCCGGCACGGCACGGCAGGAGGACAGCAGGGCCTCGTCAGCCATCTGGCCAAAGGCCGCGCGCAGTGCGAAGGCCGGCGCCGGCAGCACGGCAGGCCGGTGCAGGGTGCTCGCCAGTGCCCGGGTAAAGTCGCCGTTGGTGACGGGCTCGGGTGCGACCACGTTGACCGGCCCACTGAGTTCTGCATGGTCGATGGCGTGGAAGACAGACTGCAGCAGGTCTTCGAGCAGGATCCAGGAGAGCCACGCCTTGCCATTGCCCAGCCGGCCGCCCAGGCCGCTGCGAAAGAGCGGCAGCATCTGCTTGAGCGCGCCACCAAAAGGTGTCAGCACCACGCCGAAGCGCAGGTAGACGACCCGGATGCCGGCTGCAAGCGCCGGCGACGCAGCATTCTCCCATGCCTGGCACACCTCGCTGAGGAAGCCGCTGCCGGGCGCTGCATCTTCCGTAAGTACCTCATCGCCGCGCGAGCCATAGAAGCCGGTCGCGGACGCCGACAGGAGTACCTTTGGCGGACGCTGCAGACGAGCCAGCGTAAGAGCCAGCGCGCTCGTAGTCAGCGTGCGGCTTTCGAGGATGCTTCGCTTGTACTCGGCAGTCCAGCGGTGCGCGGCAAGGTTGGCGCCCGCCAGGTGCACCACGGCATCGAAGCCTTCCAGTTGCTCTAGATCGGCGAAGGGATTGGAGTCGCCTGGCTCCCACAGAATGGTCCCCGGATCGGCAGGTGCCTGCGTGGTGCCCTGTCCACTCCGCAGCGGCCGCTGCACGGGGACAGCCTCGTGGCCGCGGGCCCGGGCTGCTGCCCGCAGGGCGTGGCCGATCATCCCGTTGGCGCCGGTAATCAGAATACGTTGTCCTTTTGGGACCGCCTTTACGTCAGAATCGCTTTTTTGCGACGCTCCAGATACCAGGGAGTCCTGGGGCTGTGTCATGCAGAGTCCTTTCATGCAGGGGCCGATGGATTAGCCAGGGGTTGTCGCTTCGCAGGGGGCTTCAAAGGGGGGCACACTCGAAAGGCCGCCTGCCGAGTTCCGCGGTCACGGAAAGAAGGTGGGTCCTGGCCATTAAAGACGATTGGATGCGGTATCGGACAGGATCGGGAATGCTGCGCCGCTTTTCGTTGCCAGGTAAACGGAGGTCGAGAGCTACCCCTCTCGTTCCGGCGGTTCGGTCGGCTCACATCTTCACGCCATGAGCAATCGTATGGCGAACAAAAAGGGAAACAAAGAAAAATAATTGACCGAGAATGTTTCAGAATGCATCATATCCCTACTTCCAGCAGTGCGCAGCAGGGGTCCGGGAGGACCCATCATCATGGCAGAGAGTAAGTCGAAAACGGACATGTCGGACCAGGAAACACCATTCGCCGCCGCGGCCCTGGGCGAGGAGAAAGGTTCCGGTTCCATAGACCAGGCCAGTGCCGAAGCCTTCATCGCAGAGAAACACATCGGTGAACGGATCAAACGTCTCCGTCTGAAGAAATCGATGGGCCTGGTGGAACTTGGTCGGCAAACCGGGCTCTCGGCAAGCTTTCTGTCGCAGCTGGAAACTGGCCGCGTGGTTCCTACCCTGCGTAACCTGGCGCGCGTCGCGCTGGTCTTCGGCAAGGACCTCAATTACTTCTTCGAGGCGGAGCCGCAGCCGATGTTCCGGGTACACAAGAAGAATGAGCGGCAGCGGCTTCCGCAGAGTGGCGTCGACGATCCGACGTATTACTTCGAGAGCCTGGGATACATGGTTCCCGACAGGCAACTTGACCCCTATATCGCGGAGTTTCTTCCCCTGCGCAAGCCCAGCGACGTCAAGGCTCATGTGCACACCGGCTTCGAGTTCCTTTACATCCTCGAAGG
>CAXTEW010000101.1:0-7445 GCA_964243175.1 uncultured Acidobacteriaceae bacterium | reverse complement strand
GCGACGTCAAGGCTCATGTGCACACCGGCTTCGAGTTCCTTTACATCCTCGAAGGAGAGCTTGAAATCCGGCATGCCGACAAGACCCACATTGTCGAAACAGGAGATGGAGTGTATTTCGACGCGAGTACGCCACACTCCTACCGCTGCAGCGGTAGGACAGCAACCCAGGTTATCATTGTGACCATGCACCACCAGCAGGTGCAGCATGCACAAAATACGGTGCGCCCGTTAAACGTGGTTCGCTCGGCACCAGGGGTTTCCTTGGGTGCGGGCGGTGGTTTGAGCATGAAGCAGGCCGCGGCAACGCAGCCAGTGCTGCAGGCGCCGCGCACGAATGGCAGCAGCGCAGCGCTCTAGCTTCGTCATAGCGCCCCGGTAACTAGCGGTTCAGTAACTATCGTAGTATCAGAAGCGGCAGCGGGGATACATCCCTGCTGCCGCTTCTCTATTGTGGACTTCGGCCCTTCCTTTGTTGCGGCTGGCGGGCTGGTTGGTCGGTACACTGCTTGGATACCGATCCCCCGATGAGTCACGGAGTCCGCTTGCCTGCCGCCCGCATATCGCTGCTGTTTTTTTCCCCGCTCCTGCTTTCTGTATGTGCCTTGTCTCAAGGTCCAGTCGCTCCTGCGTCGACCCCGTGGACGGTCCATGATATCTACTACCCGGCGGCCGGCGGACCGGATGCGCCTGCAGAAACAAGCTGGTCGCCGGATGGTGCGCTGCTGTGCTATCGCGACACCGATGGCAGTCTCCGTGCCATGGATGCGAAGACCGGCGCGCGCTCCATCCTGACGCCTGCTGCCAGGCTTCATGCGGTGGCATCCCGGCCGCTGAATGAGAAAGATCGCGATCACCGCACGCGGTATTCGCAGAAGGGCTACTTCTGGTCGCACGATGGCTCCGAGGTGCTCTTTGATGAAGATGGAACGCTGTGGCTTGACTCACTGCGAAGCGGTACGGTGCGCCAGGTTGGCGACACCGGGCAGGGCTCCGGCGATGATGCGCAGTTCTCCCCGGATGGCCGGCTCATCTCCTATGTGCACAACCACAACCTGTATGTACAAAGCAGGGACGGCAAGCCCGTCGCCCTCACCAGCACCACGGAGGCATCCCTGCTGAATGGCGAGGTGGACTGGGTGTACCTGGAGGAATTGAAGGTGCGCACCAACTACTCCTGGTCGCCCGACTCGACGCACATCGCCTATGTCCAGATGGACGAAAGCAAGGTGCCGACCTACCCGATCGCCGACTGGATCCCGACGCATGCAGCGGTGGACGAGCAGAAGTATCCCCAGGCCGGGGATCCGAATCCTGCTGTGCGGGTCGGCATCGTTGCCGCCGCTGGCGGTCCCACACGCTGGGTCGAGCTGCCGGAGGTCCGGGCGAACCAGGATTACATCCCACGCTCCGGCTGGCTCGACGCCCACACGGTGTGGATTGAAACACTGCGGCGCGACCACAAACACCTGGATCTCTGGTTTGCCGATGCGGCAACCGGGGACGCCACGCGCGCTCTCGCGCTGACGGATCCCCGCTTTTTCGATGAGAGCTACGACGTGGATTTCTATGCGCCCGGCCATCTGCTGCTACGCTCCTGGCGGGATGGCCACACGCACATCGACCACTACACCTACTCCGCGGCAACACCCGCCCGGAGCGGGCTCAAGCTGGCCGGGCAGCTGGAGAGCGGGCCGTACGAAGTGACCGACATCCTCTCAGTAGACCGGGACACGGTGTACTACATGAGCAATGAAGGCGATGCGACCCAGCAGCAGGTCTGGTCAGTCAAGCTGGATGGCTCCGGCAAGCAGCAGGTGACCCATGCGGAAGGCGTGCACAAGGTTGCCTTCGCTGAAGGTCACGGCAACTACACAGACACACACTCCAGCCTCGCTGCTCCGCCGGTGCTCGATATCTGTGCGCTTGCCGATGGAACGGCGCCGGCGTGCATCAACATCTGGAAAAGCACGGTGCCGGCAGGTCACGCCGTACGTACTCCAAAGATACTGAAGCTGCAAGCCGCCGATGGCCGGACCGGGCTGTATGCGACCCTGCTGCTGCCGGCAAACCAGACCGCCGCGGGCACGGTGCCGCTCATCACCAATCCCTATGGCGGACCCGGCGCGCAGCTTGTTACCGATAGCTGGGCGGACAAGACGCTCTACTTCGACGAACTACTCGCGGAGCATGGTTTTGCGGTACTGCGGGTAGACAACCGCGGTATGGGCGGGCGCGGGCGCGAGTTTGAGCAGGCCGCCTACCATGATTTCAACAAGGTGCAGCTGGCCGACCAGCTGGCCGCCATTGACCAGGTCCTGGCCATGTATCCGCAGCTCGATGCCCGGCGGCTGGGCTGGTGGGGCTGGAGCTGGGGCGGCACGTTCACGCTCAATGCGCTGACCCACTCCGATCGCTTTCGCGCCGGTGTCTCGGTCGCCCCGGTTACTGACTTTCGCTTGTACGACTCGATCTATACAGAGCGATACCTGGGGCTACCGGTAGCGGGAGCTGGTGAGCCTGCGGAAACCGGCGTTTACGATGCGGCAGCGGTTCTGGGGACGGCCTCGCGCCTGCACGGGCACCTGCTGCTGGCGCAGGGCACTGGCGACGACAATGTCCATGTCGAGAACACCGTGCAGTTTGTACAGAAGCTCATCGATGCGGACAAACCGTACGACCTGCAGATCTATCCCCGCAAGACACATGCCATTGCGGGCAAGGAGGCGCGGACCCAGCTGTTCGAGCGCATCCTGGCCCACTTCGAGCAGTATCTGAAGCCTGTCGCTGATCCAGCTGCCACGACACAGGAGGCTGCCCGGTAGAGCAGCAAAAAGGGCATGGCCACTACGGCGCATGCCCTTCCTTCCACGCAACAGACCCAGGCTTACTGTATCGTCGGCTCTTTCTGGCACGACTCGCAGAGACCAAGAATGTCGATACTGACGCGCTTGACCAGGAAACCGCCAGGCAACCGGTCTTCCACGCTGGTCAATCCCAACAGGCTCGCATCCACATCCGAGATCGACTTGCAGCGGGTGCAGACCAGGTGGTGATGGTCGGTATGGTTCGTCTCGACACGCATGGATCCATGGTGCAGACTGACCTGCTGGAAGATTCCGCTCTCGATGAAGAGGTGGATGTTCTTGTACACGGTTGCGAGCGAAACCGAAGGGATACGGCGCTTGACGCGCGCATAGACCTCTTCCGGGCTGGGATGGCCCGTGGTGCCGGCAAGTACCTCGTAAATCACCTGTCGCTGGTGCGTCACCGCCAGACCAGCATGCTCGCAGACCTTCCGAAACTGGCTCGCTTCCCCCTGCGTCATCCTTCTAGTATCGGGAGATCGAATCTTCCCTGTCAAGCCGCTTGCTCCCGCTCGGCGCATTGCTTACCACGCCTTGATAAGCCGTAGACAGTTGCGCGACTGCGCCCCCGGCGTCGGATCCAGCCGGCTTCTTCCCAAGCAGCGAGCGGCCCGGCCGTCGGAGACAAAGGCTCTGCTGTCACCCAGAGGTGGGAGGCAGTGCCTGCGATCAAGCCAACTCACCCACATGCCACTCGCAAGCACCAGCACAAATGCAAGTCTGTAGCGAACCCGTGGCGTCTGGTTCCTGAAGTGTAGTTAGCAGGTACCCCTAAGTTACTCTCGTAAGTCAATTATTCGAGATGAGGCAGTAGAAACATAGTCGTGCCTTTCCTCTCACTCCAGTCACTCACGTCCAAGCGCGCATCCGCTCAAGCGGCCGATGGTTCCCGACCGCGCGGCTCCATCGACCTTGGCAACTCATCGATCGTCTTGCTGGCTGCTGCCGGCTTCGGCGCCCTGCTGTTTACTCTTGGGGCGGGGTCCTTTGTCTACGCGAATACACGCAGCTTGGTGTCAGCCAAGGACTGGGTAGAACATACCCAGGAGGTCCTGACGTCGCTGCAGACCGCGTCCCTGCTCACCGATCGCATCGAGTACAGCATTCGCCTGTACAGCCTGAACCATGATGAAGCGCAGTTGATGACCGCGCGGCAAAGCGCGGTGGGGCTCGAAAGCAGCGCCATGCGCATCCAGCGACTCACGGTCGATAACCCGCAGCAGGCGTATACCGCGTCCACCCTGGTCTCCTGTTCTGCCAGCGTCACCTCTGCCGTACGCACCCTGACCGGCGGGGACCAGGTACCGTCGGCGCTGCTCCGCTGCCGGGAGGCGGTGGGGCTGGCAACGGAGCGCGAACGGGAGTTATTGAAGGAGCGCAGCAAGAAGTCGCAGCACAGCTCCATCGTGTCGCTGTCGACCGAAGGCGGCTTCATCGAGCTCTCGCTCTTCAGCACTGTGGTTCTGTTCAGCTTCCTGTTCCGCGACCTGCTGCTGCGCCGGCGTGCCGCGCGCCAGATCGCGTTGACGAACCAGCACCTGGAATACAGCGTATACCAGCTGGAACAGCGGATGCATGAGTCGCGCCTGCTGACAGCGTGCCGCGACGAACTGCAACTCTGCACCACGGTACAGCAGGTGTACCGCGTGGCTGCTGACTGTCTGAGCCGGCTGCTGCCGGACTCCAGCGGGTCGCTTGCCATCCTCAGCAATTCGCGCCACCTGCTCGAGGCCGTTTCCTCCTGGGGTGAGCGCTCCACGCTTCTGCGCAGCGAGCACGACAAGGGAGGCCTGGCGGTAGCGGCGCCGGGGAAAGCCGGTCCCTATCCCTCCATGACCGGCTGTTTTTCGCCGGAGTCCTGCTGCGGACTGCGGCTGGGGCAGCTACGCTGGCGTAGTCCCGGCGTCTCCGAAATTGACTGCACGCACTTCAATGGCGCCGCGCCGGTCCGCTACCTGTGTGTGCCCATGGTGGCGCAGGGCGACACCCTGGGCATGCTCTCGATTGAGTGCGTGGAAGAAAGCGCCTACCTTGGCGTGCGGCAAAGGATGGACGGACTCCGCCAGCTGTTGCAACTGACCGGGATGGCCATCGCTTCGCTCAACCTGCGTACCCGCCTTGAAAATCAGTCCATCCGCGACGGGCTTACCGGGCTCTTCAACCGGCACTTCATGCAGGTGGTGCTGGAGCGAGAGTTGTCGCGCGCCTCCCGCGAACAGACCACCCTGGCCTTGTTCATGCTGGATGTGGACCATTTCAAGCAGTTCAACGATTCGCATGGTCATGGCGCCGGCGACCTGATGCTGCAGGCCATCGCAGAGGCATTTACCTGCTCGGTGCGGGTCGAGGACACGGTGTGCCGCTATGGCGGGGAGGAGTTTGCCATTATCCTGCCGGATTGCACGCCGGAGGTCGCGCAGGAACGCGCCGAGCGGATCCGCGAAGCGGTGCTGCGGCTGCGCATCCCGCACGAAAATGCTGTTCAGGCGAGAGCTTCGGTCTCGATCGGCATCGCTTTCTATCCGGCCAGCGGTCTGGATGCGGAGCTGCTGCTGCGTCGTGCCGACCAGGCGCTGTACCGCGCGAAGCACAATGGACGAAACCAGGTCTGCCTGCCGGAAGCGCTCGCTGAGAGCCTGCGCGCCTGATCCACAAGCCGCGCGCCGTGCTTGCTACCCGAGCGGGGTCGCGTTCATAAACGGGTCTTCGCTGATCGGCTGGAACCTGCCGACACGGGCGTCGTAGGTCACCACGCTGCCCGTGGCTATCTCGTACACCCAGCCATGGAGCCGGAGGCGCTTGCGCTCGAGCGCTTCGGCGACCGCCGGGTGCGAAACGATGTGGTCCAGTTGGTCCAGGACATTCTCCCGCACGAGAGCACTGAGCTTTTCCTCCTCCGAAGCATCCGCGAAGTCGCGCAGCACTGTGTCGCGGGCATCATCCGCATAGTGCAGCCAGCGGGCGACAGCGGGTAGCCGCTCCAGCTGCGCGTTTCCCCGCAGGATCGCGGTCATGGCGCCACAGCCGGAGTGGCCACAGATGACGATATCGGGCACGCCAAGAACGGCGACCGCGTACTCGATACTGGCCGTGACGCCGCCCGGCATGGGCGAGTGCGGCGGCACAATGTTGCCGGCATTGCGCACGACAAACAGTTCCCCGGGTCCCTGCTGGGTCAGGACCTCCGGCACGATGCGCGAGTCCGCACAGCCGATAAACATGGCTGCCGGCGACTGCCCCAGCGATAGCTCCTGGAACCGGGCTTCGCTATCCGGATGGACCTCCCGCTGAAAGCGTAGAACCCCGTCGATAATGTGATCCATGCGCCCAACCTAACTCATTTTTGCGAGTCCTGCGAGGAGTGGCAGAAGCCGCCGGGTGGCAGGCCCTTCGCGAGGGGTGAGGCGTTGAGTACGGCTGGTGGAGCGGCCGTCTCGCTGGTGGGCGACCGTCCTCTCGGTACGAAGCAAGACACGCCACGAAGTGGCCGCGGGCCGCACAGGCGGTCTTGCTCCGATCGATCGAAGCCCTGCGCATCTCAAGCCACATGACCACAAAGTTACCGATCGACCCACAGTTGCGCCGCTTTCTGGACGAGCAGGCTGCTCTCTCTGCAGGTCCACCGCGCACGGCGGAGGACGCGCGCGCCCGGATGCTGCGCCAGTTGGAGACCCGCAGTGTGCCGGGTCTGCCGAACGGGGTGGAGGCGCAGGACCATGCGATCGAGACGGACGCGGGGCGCCAATTGCCTGTGCGCGTGTACGTGCCGGGGCTGGTATCCGCCAAGGCCGACCCCGCGCCGCTGCCTGTGCTCGTGTACCTGCACGGCGGCGGCTGGGCAGCCGGTTCGATCGAAACCCATGACCCTTTCTGCCGCCTGCTTGCCCGGCTCGCCACCGTCAGTATCGTGTCGGTGGATTATCGCCTGGCGCCGGAGCATCCCTACCCGGCTGCGCTCGAAGATGCGCGAACAGCACTGTCGTGGGCTGCGGCCGAAGCGCCTGCGTGGGGCGGCGATGCGAGCCTTGTAATGCTTGGAGGCGACAGCGCCGGGGCCAACCTGGCTGCCGTGACGGCCAGCCGTGCCGTCCCGGACAAGGCTGCGCCGGCGCTCAAGGGACTGATGCTGCTGTACCCGGTGACCGACCACCCCAGTGCGCACCATGCCTCCTATGCCGAAAATGCCAGCGGCTTTGGGCTGGAAGCGGAAACGATGCGCTGGTACTGGCGGCTGTACGCGCCCGGCATCTCGCCTGACGACCCATCCCTCTCGCCGCTGCGTGCGCCGCTGCTGCCGCGTCTGCCACCCACACTGGTCACGACCGCGCAGTATGACGTGCTGCGGGATGAGGGCATCGCCTATGCCCGCAAGCTGCAGATGGGCGGTATCGCGGTGACCCATGTCCACTCGCCAGATATGCACCACGATTTTCCGGTGAGCCCGGCGACGGTGGCGCGCTTCCCGCAGTGCGACCAGGCGCTGGCGCAGATCGCCCTTTGGCTGCGAACCGCCGCGCGCCGCACTTAGACGGCCGCAGCCGCGGGGGCTCGTAACAGGCTCCCCATGGACGAGGGATGA
>CAXTEW010000100.1:0-10046 GCA_964243175.1 uncultured Acidobacteriaceae bacterium | reverse complement strand
GGCCATGAAGAAAGGGAACAGCCTCACCCGCCTGCTGGGCGCCTCCGGGGAATGGGTTGTTCCACTCGCCGCCGTGTCGATGGTCTTTGTCATGCTCGTGCCGCTGCCGAGTTTTGTTCTCGACCTGCTGCTCACCATCAGTATCACTGCGTCGGTGCTGGTGTTGTTGACCGCCGTGCAGATTCTAAAGCCGGTGCAGTTTTCCGTGTTTCCCAGCCTGCTGCTGCTGCTGACGCTGCTGCGGCTTTCGCTTGATCTCGCGGCAACGCGACGCATCCTGCTGCACGGCAATGAAGGTTCAGGTGCCGCTGGGAAAGTGGTGGAGGCCTTCGGGCAGTTCGTGGTTGGTGGCAATTACATCGTCGGTTTCGTCCTGTTTCTCGCGTTGATTGCTATCCAGTATCTGGTGGTCAGCCACGGTGCGGTCCGCACTGCGGAGGTGACAGCGCGCTTCACGCTCGACGCCATGCCAGGCAAGCAGATGGCGATTGATGCGGACCTGAATGCGGGCGTTATTACGGAGCAGCAGGCGCGCAAGCGACGCGAGAATGTGTCGCGCGAATCAGAGTTCTGCGGCGCGATGGACGGTGCGGCGCGTTTTTCGCAGCGGGATTCGCTGGCCACGATCCTGATCATGGCGATCAACATCATCGCGGGCTTCCTGATCGGCGTCTTCCAGCAGGGCATTCCTTTTGAAGAAGCCTTGAAGACTTACACCATCCTCACCGTGGGGGATGGACTGGTATCGATCCTGCCTTCGCTGCTTGTTTCGGTGGCGGGCGGAATCGTGGTAACACGGGCGGCCTCGAAGGAGTCGCTGGGCGTCAACGTCCGCAAGCAGATCCTCAACAGCCCGCGGCTTCTCTGGATAGGTGGCGGTGTGCTGGTCGCGCTCGGGTTGATCCCGGGCTTGCCGAAATTCTCTTTCTTCAGCATCGCGGCGGGATTGATGTTTGCCGCGTGGAAGATCAAGAACGAGGCTGTGCTGGAGGACGCCGAGCTGGCGGATACAGCGGCCGCCGCCCCGGGCAAGCCGGGCCATCTGCCGGCGGCTGCAGAAGCGATGGATGCCGTGCTGAAGCTCGACGACCTGATGCTCGAGGTAGGCGTGGGACTGGTACCGCTGGTCGATGCCAAGCAGGGCGGCCAGCTGCTGGCCCGGGTCAAGGCTCTTCGGAAAAGCCTGGCCCTGCAGCTCGGCTTCCTGGTGCCGTCCATCCATATCACCGACAACCTGTCTCTGCGCGAAGGCGAGTATGTGGTTTACCTGCGCGGCGTCGAGATAGCCCGATGGGAGCTCCGGCGCGGCTTTCTGCTGGCTATCAGCTCTGATGTGACGGCCGCGAAGTTGCCCGGTGACGATACGCGCGAGCCTGCTTTTGATGTGCCGGCGAAATGGATACGGCAGGAGCTGCAGGCACAGGCGATTGCTGCAGGCTACGCCGTGGTTGACCTGACATCCGTGCTGGCCGCGCACCTTGCCGAGTTGATCAAGCGCAATGCGTATGAGCTGCTTTCACGGCAGGAAACCAAGCGGCTCATCGACCGGCTCAACGATTCGCACCCCAAGCTGGTCGAAGAATTGATCCCGAAGCTGATGAGTCTTGGCGAGGTACAGAAGGTTCTGCAGCAGCTTCTGCGGGAGCAGGTGTCGATACGGGATCTCGGCACAATTCTGGAAGCACTGCTTGATACGGCGGCCACCAACAAGAATCCCGTGGCGCTGGTCGAGGCGGCGAGGCAGTCTCTCGGCCGGGCGCTGATCCGCCCGCTGCTCGATACCAAGGGCGAGCTGAAGGTGGTCACCCTGGATAGCTCGATTGAAGAAGAGTGCATGCGCGCGGCGAACCTGCCGGGAGCGCAGCTGTCATCGAGCGCACTACAGATATCGGTGGCGCGCCGGGTGCTCGAAAGTCTGCGCACAAACTTTGGCGACCAGATCGGGGACGCACCGCCCATCCTGCTTTGCTCCTCTCCGGGCCGGTATTATCTGCGCCGCCTGCTGGAGCCATTTCTTCCCAAGATCATAGTCATCTCCCCGAGTGAAATCCCACCCGTGACCCTGGTGCAGTCAGTGGGAGTGGTTCGTTGAGTGCGCATGCAGAACAGTTCGACAGCAAACGGAGGCACACGATGACAACAGCACATACAGCCTACAAAGTAGCAATCGATGGCGACCTGGACTGCGAAGAGCGGAACGAACTGGTGATGCAGGAACTGCCCCAGGTACAGTTCATCGCTGCGCGGATACTGGAGCGACTGCCACAGCATGTGGATCTGGACGACCTGGTGCATGCCGGGGTGCTTGGACTGCTGGAGGCTTACAAGAGTTTCGACAGCACAAAGAACGCGCAGTTCAAGACGTTTGCGAAGTTCCGCATACGCGGCGCGATCCTGGACAGTCTGCGCGTGCTGGACTGGGGATCGCGCGGTCTACGCCGTAAGGCTCGCGACATTGCGGATGCGACTGCGAAGCTGGAAGGCACACTCAAGCACTGTCCTTCGAAGGAAGAGCTTGCGGGAGAAATGCGGCTGAACCTGGGCCAGTTGAACGAGACGATGACGCTGCTGGACGGGCTGAAGGTCTTTGGGCAGCAGTCTGCTTCGGCCTTTGAGAGTGAAGAGTCATACGACTTGATCGAGTCGGCTGCCAGTACGTGGGAAAATCCCTTCGAGATGTACTGCAAGGTGGAGACGAAGGCGCAACTCGCGGAGGCAATTGCGGCGCTGCCGGAGCGCGAGCAACTGATTCTTTCGCTCTACTATCGCGAAGAGTTGACCATGAAGGAAGTGGCAGAGGTAGTCGGCATCGCGGTATCCCGCGTCTCGCAGATTCACTTCGCTACACTGGCCAAACTTAAGGCCGCGCTGGCACACCTGACGCCGCCGGCAGCCCGCTCCCAGGTGAGTGGGGAAGCGCAATGAGTGACTTCGCAGCAAAAGGCGCGGAGCCTGTCGCTCGCAGCATCCAGCCATGTAATTTTCGTTCGGCAGGCCGGCTATCCAACGAAAGCGCGCGAGCATTGACCACGCTCCACGAAGCCCTTGCACGCAACCTGATGAACTCGCTCGACGTGTATCTCGGGGCTGGGCTTGAAGTGCGTTTCACGTCGCTCGAACAATTGACCATGGAGGATTTTCGTGCGGTGTGTCTCGCCGCCTGCTACATCCTGCCGTGCGCCGTACGCCCGACGACGAATACGGTGCTGCTGGAAGTAGACAGCGGACTGATGTTCACCGTGATTGATCTTCTGCTGGGAGGCACGGGCACCAAGATTTCCGGGTCGCGCGAACTGACCGAGATCGACGAGGAGATTATGGAGGGATTTGGGGCGCTGATTGCGCACCACATAGAGCAGCTGTGGCAGCCGGTCGGCTTCACCCTGATCCCCGGGCACTGCCTGAAGCCGAACCTGGCACACAAAGCAATCCCTCCGACCGAAAAGGTACTTCGCATCTGTTTCGATGTCAGTGTCGCGGGCATGGTCGGGGCCCTCTGTATCTCCTTTCCCGCTTCGCTCGGCAGCAGCATCGTGCGCAATATCAAGGCTGATCCGGCGAGCAACAAGGGAGGCGCCGGGTACGGGCCGCTGCCCAGCCTGCAGGAGCGGATACTGGATTGCCGCTTCAACGTATCTGGAGAAATCCCCAGGCTGCGGGTGCTTGTTCGCGACCTCGCTACGCTGCAGGTAGGCACCGTGCTCAAGCTGCCAGCGCCGGTCGATGCGCCGGGCAAACTGACGCTTGAGAGCAGGAGCTTCTACGAGGCAAGTCCTGTGCGGCAGGGAAAGCACAAAGCGATGCAGTTGCTAGAAGCGGTGGCTCCTGCTTCATGGGACGAGCGCCCCTGGTTAATCCGTTAACACGTAAGCAGACTGGAGAGTATCTCGTGGATACTGTAAGTCAACAAATGTGTGGTGTGCTGGGCTCCGCACTGGCCGGCGCTTTATCGGTAGCGCTGGCAGAGGTGTGCACGCCTGTGTGGGCGATTACGACAGCGGAGCAGTCCGCGGACTCGACCGTGCCGGCGGAACCGGCGGAGCACTACAGCCTCACCTTCGGGGAGCGGCTTGCCGGGCAGTGTGTCGTCGCCGTGCCGCGCGCGGATATGTCGCTCCTCGGGCTCAAGAGCGTGCCCCCCGGGAGCGATCCTGTCGCAGGGCTCGAGGCCTGCTGCGCGGCGCTCGAGTCTGTCTTTCTGGATGCTGCCGCGCGCATGGCCGATGAGCTGCAGCCAAAGCTGGGAAACCTGTCGACGGGCGTGGAGCGCGTGACCGCTTCCGAACTATCGCCGACGCGTGGATTGATCCTGCACCTGGCGGCGGCCGAGGGCACGATCGCGATGGGGTTATTCTTCGACCCGCAGCTGGTCACCGCACTTGAAGCGGCGCATGCCCACTCGCTCGTGGATGCGGTCATCGCCGGCGTTCCCGCTGAACGGAACCTTGAACTGGTGATGGAGGTGGAGTTGAGCGTGACGATCCGCTTCGGGCAGCGGCAGCTTGCGTTACGTGAGGTCCTGGAACTGGCCAGTGGCGCTGTGGTCGAGTTGGATCGCCAGGTAGACGAGCCTGTGGAGCTGGTTCTTGATGGAAGGGTCATCGCGCGGGGAGAGGCCGTCATCATTGATGGCAATTACGGCATGCGTGTCCTGCAGGTGATGCAGCCGGTTCTCCCCAGATGGGTTCACGAGGAAGTATGAAGGACATTCTGAACCGGATTGCGAGATGGCAGGTCCTGCGCCAGTCCATGATGAAGGCGCTGCGCATCGCTGTTGTTCCCTGTAGCGGGGAGCGGTGCCGGCGTATCGCCATCAGCTATCCGCTTCTACGCGCACACAAGGGGATCCTGCTGTCCGGCAGCTGGTACTGCAGCTCCAGCTGTCTGCAGGATGCGCTGGCGGCGGAACTGGCCCTGCTTGCGACGGCTTACCCTTCGACCACGCAGCGCGCCCCGCGCTTTCCCCTGCATTCGATATTGCTTGTCCAGGGTCTGATCACCAAGCAGCAGCTGGAGCGCGCCCGGGCAGCCACTCACCTTTACGGAGACCTGGGGCAGGCCTTGATCGGGCTCGGCTATTTATCGGAAACGCAGGCAGGCCGGGCGCGGGCAGAGGAGATGGGCGTGCCCTTCTACCCCTATGAGGGTCAGCCAGTACCGCTGGGCTGCCGTCTGCCACTTACCCTGATGCGCCAGTACCAGGCTGTTCCCATGCACCATGTAGGCGAAACCACAGGCGGGCGCCTGCTGATTGGCTTCGTGTCCAGGATCGATCGCAATCTTCTACGCGCCGCGCAGACGGTGCTGGGGTGCAAGGTGGAGGCCTGCTTCATCACCCTGTCCCAGTACCGGCAGCAGGAAGAGCGTGCTCGCGTGATGCTCCATTACAAGGAGACAGGGAAGGATCTGCGTACCGCCAGGGACATGATCGACTCTGTTACGGAGCAGGCACTGTCATCGCATGCGGAACGTGTCCAGGTTGGCAGGGCGGGTACCATCCTCTGGGTCCGGCTGAGCGGGAGCGCTTCGATAGTGGACGTCGTCGTCGATCTGGGCGGCACTCTGCGGAGAGAGGCCCCGGAATTTCCAGCCATCCCCGAAGGCGGGGCAATCTATTTTCCAGCGCAACAACAGAAAAGCGGCCGGGAGGCTGACCGCTGAAGCGTGTTGTGCCGATAGTAGAGGCAACAGCGCCAGCGCGAGAAAGGTATTTCATGCAGCCGGATCAAGATGCCTTGCGGGCCGGCGTGTCTCGGCTCCTGATCGCTCCGACGATCGACACCGCCGAAGATCCGCTGCCGGGTATTCCGGCGATGTTGACTACCAGGCTGCAGCTTGAGCTGCTGATGCAGGAGCCGGCGATCGATCTACGCGCTGTGTCAGAAGTTGTTCTCGCCGACGTTGGGGCCACCCTGCAGATCCTGCGCCTCATCGGGGAGGAGTATCCGTGCGAGGAGGACCGGCCGACACGCATCGCAGATTGCCTGGTCAGCCTGGATTCCCAGAGCTGGTACGCCGCGATCTGTGGGGCTTCGCTGGCTAACAACAAGGAAGCGCTGGAACTCTGGCAGCATTTCCGGAGGGTTGCGCTGCATGCCCGGGAGTTAGCCGCCCAGGCCGGAGGCCTTTCCCCGGATGAGGCGTACCTGGTAGGCCTGCTGTGCGAGCTCGGACGGCTGCCCGAGGTTCTTGGCTGGGATACGTACACGTCTATCGCCGAGCATGAAACCGCGGGCATCCTGCTCGCGGACTACTGGCGCCTGCCGGCTTATCTCCTGGCGGCAATCCGGGAGCAGCAGCATGCGGCCCCATGCTCCCGCTGGAATGCCGTGCTCTTGGCGGCGCAGTGGGAAGTGCAGCAGGAGGAGCAGGCGGGCAACATCGCGGCGCGCTCGGAAAAGTAAGCGGTCGACGCTGTTGCAGTCTGCTCTGCTGGAGGCGGCATATGAGAGTTTCAAAAGGCCGGCTCCCCAAACAGTCCACCTGCTCTCACCCTGCTCTCACTGGGAGCTCCCCAACAGCAGGAATCGGGGCGTGACCCGGCAAGCTTTGCCTAGTCCGAATGGCACTCATCGTGCAACTACAGTCCATGAGGATTCACCATGGACAGCGCGTTTTACGCCGCCTGCACAGCATTGATGTCTCGCACCGAGGCACTGGACACAATCGCCAACAATCTTGCCAACAGCAGCACCGGAGGCTACCGTGCCCGGCATACCACCTTCAGTTCCGTGCTTGCCGGCTACGGCCAGACGCTTGGCACGGATCTGAACGAGGCGACCAACAGCTACGGAGTCCTGGGCGCCTCGCGACTTGACCTGGCGCCGGCAGCACTGGTGCAGACGGGCAGTGAACTGGACGTCGGTATCGCCGGCCCTGCGTTTCTCACCGTGCAAACAGCCAGCGGTCCGGCCTACACACGCAGCGGCAGCCTCAAGATCTCGCCACAGGGCCAGCTTGTGACAGCGTCCGGCGATGCTGTCATGGGTGAGCAGGGCGTGATCTCGATCCCGCGTGGCTCGGCCGTGTCCATCAGCGCCGATGGGACGATTTCGGCAGGCGGCGGGGTCGTTGGCAAGCTGAAGCTGGTGGAGTTTCCGGACAGCGCCAAGCTGCAGAGCATGGGCAGCACCTATTACACGGCGGAAGCCAAGGACGCCGTCCCCTCGACTAAGTCGCAGATCGAGCAGGGAATGCTCGAAGGATCGAACGTCAACCCGGTCGCGAGCGTCATCGAGCTCATCAACGCGCAGCGAGCCGCCGAAGGTATGCGCCACGCGCTCACCATGATTGATTCCGAGATGGACAAGACCGCCGCCCAGGACATTCCACGTCTCGCATAGCAGCACCATAGAAGGGACCACCCCGATGATCCGTGCTCTATATACCGCAGCCAGCGGCATGACTGCCCAGCAGTTGAACCTGGACAACATCGCCAATAATCTGGCGAACTCGAGTACCGCCGGCTTTCAGCAACGAAGAGTTCAATTTTCTGATCTGCTTTACCAGAGCGTGGTGATGCCGGGCTCGGCCGCAACCCAGCAGACCGTGAACGCTGCGGGCCTGCAGGTCGGCCTCGGTGTTCGGCCAACAACAACAGAGATCGTTCAGACCCAGGGGGTGCCGACCGCTACCGGCAATCCGCTGGATCTTGCGATCAACGGGGCGGGCTTTTTCCAGATACTTCTGCCGAATGGGCAGACCGGCTACACACGGGCAGGCTCCTTTCAGCCCGATGCGCAGGGCAACATGGTCACGGCGGATGGCAATGCGCTGCAGCCGGCAGTGACCATCCCGGCTGACGCAACCAGCGTCACCATCGGCAGTGACGGAACCGTCAGCGTTGTGCAGCCGGGGCAGACCCAGTCCTCGCAGGTGGGTAGTATCCAGCTCGCCTTGTTCGTCAATCCAGGGGGCCTCAACAGCGTAGGCAACAATGTCTATCTCGCGACCACGGCTTCCGGTGATCCGATCGTCGGAACGCCCGGGGGAGCCGAGGGTATAGGCACCTTGCAGCAGGGCATGATCGAGCAATCGAACGTGAGCGTGGTCGACGAGTTCGTCGAAATGATCGTGGCGCAGCGCTCGTATGAGTCGAACTCCCGCGTCGTCAAGGCCGCCGACGAAATGCTGCAGTAATTGAACCAGCTCTCGCAGTAAAGGAAGGTTCGCGATGGCGGTTGTCATAGAACGTCAACTTCAGGGACGGACTCTTCTTCGCTGCTTGCGCCGTGTGGCTGGATTGACCGTGCTGGGTCTGGCAACAACAGTGCTGGCCGCCAATGTGCCCATGGCGCAGCGGTTCACGGTCACCGCGGACCAGGTGACAGCAGCCATGCGGGATCAAGCGATCCTCATCCGGGATCTACAGGTAGTGGTGCCTGCTTCCATGACTGCGTCGGTCCCGGCGCCAGTGCTTGTGATCGGGTCGATGCGTGTGCTCGGGCCCGGCAAAGGCCAGGTGCTGGTCGTGTGCCACACACATACGCAGTGCTTGCCTTTTTATGTAACTGCCTGGTGGCCAGAACAGGCGACGATACCTGCGTCCATACTTCCGCCTGCTGCCTCTCAGGCGAAGAAGCGGGTCCCGGCACAGGATGCTTCCTATCCTCGCGACGCAGAAACGGCTGCTGCTGTGGCGGCTGCTCCGCCCAGGATGCGGGCAGGCTCCAAGGCCACGCTGCTGATCGAGGGAGAGCGCGTTCACATCCGCTTCCCGGTCATTGCTCTCGAAGGCGGGTACGTCGGCGACAGGGTGCGCGTCTCCACTCCTGATCACAAGGAAACCTATCTCGCAGAAATTGTTAATGACGCGCTCCTGAAAGGAACGATCTAGATGGCTCGCTCTCCCGGTACGGCACTTACGACGGCGCTCCTGCTGCTACTCTTCCTTCCTGACCTCCATGCCACGGTGAAGCTGCCTCAGAAGAAGACTCCACAGGAGCTGCGAGCGGACTACCTGCTGCGATTGCAGGAGCAATACATGCCGCCGGCAGATCCGCGCACCACCGGAAGCCTGTGGTCAGCGGCTAACCTGCTCGGCGACCTTTCTGCCGATTACAAGGCACATACGCTGAACGACACGATCGTGGTCCTGGTTGCTGTGCAAACCACGGCCGCGCAGAGCGGGGTACTGAACAGCCAGCGCACCTTCTCGACAACCTCCGGAATTTCCGGCCTGGTTGGAGGGATCGCCACTCACGGCACTAACCCGCTGCTCACCGCGCAATCGGCTACTGCTCTCAAGGGCCAGGGGCAGTCCACGTCTAACACGACTTTCGCCACCAGCCTCACCGGGCAGGTTATCGCCGTGCTCTCGAACGGCAACATGGTCATCGAGGCAGAGCGGCAGATCGCCATGAACAATCAGCATGAAGACCTGGTGATCCGCGGCATCGTTCGTCCCGGAGATATCGGCTCGGACAACACAGTGGCTTCGACAGCGCTGAGCAACCTGGAGATAGAAATGAAAGGCAAAGGCATCATCTCCGATAGCGTTCGTCCCCCTAACCTACTCACGAGGGCCGTTCTCTGGCTCTTCGGGTTCTAGCAATGACTAAACACAGATCCGAATGCACCCAGCTATCGCGTGGATGGACCAGGGTTCTGGGCCTCTGCCTGTCCGCGTTGCTGCTTGTGCCTGGCCTGCGGGCCAGTGCTCCGCAGCATTTTGTCCTTCTACGAGATGTCACCGACATCGAGGGAGTCCGTGACAACCAACTGATAGGGTACGGTCTCGTGGTGGGGTTGCGCGGGACAGGTGACCGGCAGCAGACCTACTTCACGGTGCAGACTCTTGCCAATGCCATGAAGCGCATGGGAGTACAGATCGCACCGATTCAGGTCGTGGTCAAGAACGTAGCCGCCGTCTTCATCACGGCGTCACTACCGCCCTTTTCACGTCCGGGTATGAAGCTCGACATCACTGTGTCCTCTGTCGGAGATGCGAAAAGTCGGGAAGGCGGTCTCCTCCTCATGTCCTCGTTCCGCGCACCTGACGGGCAGGTCTATGCCGAGGCACAGGGTCCGCTTGCTTTGGGAGGCTA
>CAXTEW010000099.1:0-10108 GCA_964243175.1 uncultured Acidobacteriaceae bacterium | reverse complement strand
AGTTCTCGTAGGCCTCGGGATCGAGCCCCCGGACCGGCTTGAGATTGCTGATCGGCGGGGTCGGGCCAGCCGGCGCGCCAGTGTCCGTCCGGTCTGCAGCGAAGTACCGGATGGAGCTGAAAAGGGCTATGCCGTAGTAGATAAAGGGGACGCCGGCGAGCCCGAGAAGCACATCCTGCGGCAGGCTGGTCACCATCGACGGCTGCTGCCTGTGGCGAGCGCTGCCGCGCGGCCGAGGGCGGGTAAGCGGGCAGGAGCCGGAAGCTTCGGCGCATGGCAGCCCACGCGCTGGAACGAGGCGGTCTGCGGCATCATCGGATTGAAATCAGCGGCGGGTATCGGGCTTCAGCCTTGGACGGAACAGTGCATCGGGGCGCTGTGCTGTTCCGGTTGGATGCAGCGGAGGCTGCATCGCGCGTACGCAGCGACATCGCTTTCACAGCTACCGGTTCTGACCCAGATGATAAGGAGAAGAGGCGCACAGGCCCTGCTAGCCCCGCGGCCTGGTGGCGACGTGCACAGCTGTGACTGCCGCCGCGGCAATATCAGGGAAGCTGTCCACGCGCCGCAGCCACCCCTTGAGAAAGCGCGGGAACCTGGCTCCAAGAGCCTGATAGTAGGCCGTGCGGCCCTGCTTGTACTGCTGGTAGACAAGCTCCACAGGCAGCAGGTCCAGCGCGCGCAGGGTGGAAACGCCCAGCAAGCCATCCACGACGACGGGCGGCGCGGCGCCGAGGTCATTGACCACCTCCTGCAGGAGGCTGCTGGCGTGTGTGCCGCTGTTGACATAGAAGTCGAACAGGAGATTGGCAAGCTCCTGGTGCTGCAGCTGGTCACCGAGGATGGGGTTCCAGTAGTTGGCGCGATAGATGATACCGGCCTGCGCGGGGGTCAGGTTCCGGAGGTTCGCACTGCTGGGCGCAACGCCCAGCAACCGGTGCGAGGTGACATGGAAGACCTTCATGGTGATGCCCAGGTTGGTCTCGCCGCCCGGGTCTGCGGGGTCGTCGACATAGGCGCCTTCAAAGGCGAGCGTGATTGCCAGTGCCGTGCTGAAGTCGGCCATACGGGTTCCCCGCCCCCCGGGCGTGTCTCCGACCGGCACAGCAGTTCTACCACGCAGGGCCTCGAGGCGGACAGACCCTGCGCACGAGCCGCAGAGTTGTTCATCGCTCGCCGGTTCACGCGGGGAGGTTGCACTGCCGCCGCGGCACCGCCTCCTCCGCGGCCCGGAACGGAAGTCACCGCGGAAGCAACTTGCTCCCTTGCCAGGTGTCTTCACCAGGGCATCAGATGAACCGGAGAAATTATGCGCAAGCGAGCACTGCAGTACTGCGGCACCGGCGCCCTTGCCACCCTGCTCACCCTTGCCGGCTGTCACAAGGCAAACACCAACGGCGGCCCCGATGCCAACGACCCTGCTGCCGCCAACCTGGCCGACGCGAGCGGCACCGTGAATGACAGTGTTGCCGGGGCTGGCCAGCCGCAGTATGGCTCGAATCAGCCCCAGTATGGCAGCGCCCCGTCCGCCGGCGGCCAGGGAGCCGGCTACACCCAGGGCTCCATGCCTCCTCCTCCACCCGAGGACACCGGCTATGCCGACAACCAGGCAGCACCACGCGCGGACTACCAGGGTGGCAGCGGCTACAGCAACGGCTACAGCAGCGGCCAGTATGCCGATGAATACGCCGGCGCGCCCGGTGCCGGATATGAGCAGGCCACCTATGCCGAACAGCCACCGCCCGAGCTGCCCGAGTACCAGCAACCCCCCTGCCCCGGGGATAACTACCTGTGGACCCCCGGCTACTGGGGCTACGCACAGAGCGGCTACTACTGGGTCCCCGGCGTGTGGGTCGTCGCCCCCTTCTTTGGTGCGCTGTGGACCCCCAGCTACTGGGGCTATGACGGCGGCCGCTACGGCTTCCACCATGGCTACTGGGGACCGCATATCGGCTTCTATGGCGGCATCAACTACGGCTTCGGCTACTTCGGCCGCGGCTACGAGGGCGGCTACTGGAACCATGACCGCTTCTTCTACAACCGCTCAGTTACCCGCATTGATAACACCTACGTGCACAACGTGTACGAGCACAATGTAACGATCAACAACGTCAACCGTGTCGCGTTCAATGGTGGTCGCGGCGGCGTCGCAGACCGACCGGCTCCCTATGAACTGGCCGCCGCCCGCGAGCAGCATTACGCGCCCCTGCCAGCCCAGCAGCAGCATGCCCAGCAGGCCATGGGCAACCGCGCGCAGTTTGCCGGCAGCAACGGCGGCCGCCCGGCGACCCTGGTCGCGGCCAGCGCACTCGGCGGCCGCACCGTCGCCAGCCCTGCCGCGGCCGCACTGCGCCCGGAAACAAGCCGGGAAGCAGCCGCCGCCACCAGCCGGGCCACCAACGGCGGCTTCGAGCGCCCCGGTTCGCCCACCACCCCGGGCAACGCCCACGGCAATGTTCAGCGCCCCTTCGCGGGCGACACCCAGCAGACCTTCCCCGCGCAAGGCAACGCCCAGCGGCGCGGCAGTCCAGCCATCGCGCAGCGGCCAAATACGCCTGCCAACGCCCAGCGCCCTGGTGCTGCGCAGGGGAACACCCAACGCCCCGGCGAACCCGCCACCGCCCAGGGTCGCGCAGCAGTCCCTGCCAACTCCTCTATCGGCGGGCGCCCAGGTGCGCTTGCCACCGCCCAGCGCCCGGCGCAAGCCGCCACAAACCAGCGCAATGAGCATGCCGGGACGCCACAACCCGCACCCCAGGCGCCGCGAGCCCAGGCCAATCCCAACATCCAGCGGCCGCAGCCTCCTGTCCGCAGCACCCCGTCCGCACAGCCGCAGCGCCAACCAGCCCCGCGTGGCCCCGGCACCACCCAGGGACCCGAGCGCGCCCCACAGCAAAATAACCAGGAGCAGCCCCGTCCCCAACCCGCCCCGGAACAGCGCCCACAGCCACAGCCCCGCCCCGAACAGCCCCGCGCGCAGCCCGCACCGGAACAGCGGCCACAGCCACACGCCGAAGCCCCACACGCCGGCGGCGACCACGGCCATCTCTAGCGCCCACCCTTGCAGCGCGCAAGGCACAGGCGTCCTCCTCAGCGCACCGCTCCGAAAGACGCGACAGTTCACCCGCGAACCGTCGGGCAGAAGTGTTAACTCCCACTTGTCCACCCAGTCAGCCAAGCGTCACCCAGCGAAGCCGCAGAACCAGCTCCACTCCCCGCACCCGCTTGCCATCCCCGCGTAAATTCCTCCTGCCCGTTGCCCCCGTCTCGATTCTGAGACGTGGGTTAGCGGGGCTCGCCCTTTGCCGAGTCCTTACGAGTGACGGGCAGGGTCGCGTGAGTTTTCACCTCTTACGGGCTTACGCTGTGGGCCCCACAGCCCGGGGACGACACGTGGGGCACCCAGCAGGACCGGAGGAACTACCGTCCTCGATGGAGTCCACTTACAGGCTGCCCCCATGTATTTTTTTTGGGGTGGGTGCGCTGGGCTTTTTTCGCATAGGCGACCATCCAGGGACAGGGTAGTTGTTCGAGCAGCCGCGAAAGCGCCCCTGCATAGGGGCTTGCTCGAGGGCTACCCGCAGGCCGCTTGCTTCACCCGGCGCGGTCGATTGACCTATGTCGTTCCGCAACCAGAAGCGCACCATCCAGGACTCGCGCCCCGTCCGTTGTGCATCGTCCTCGCACTACCGGCACTACTGGGCAACAGCCAGGGATGCGGGAGCGAAGGTGGTCTGGCTGACGGTAAATGTGAAGCGATCATCCTTCTTCAAGAGCACGGCGTCCTCTTTCGGCGCCTGACTTTGCGGAAGGCTGTAACGGCCATAGCGACCGAGATTGACCGCGGTGGGAGCCGAGGCATTCCCACGCGAGACCGCCTGGGCTGGTGCGCTTGCCTGGAGCGGCACATTGATGCCGCGCACGACGGCGTGATCGATCTCCAGGCGTACCTGGTACTGCTGAGACGTAGCGACAGCACGGGGGCGCAGATAGATGTCCGTACCCGCAGGGAGGGGGAGCGCTTTCTGTCCTTGTGGAGGCGCCGGAGATTGCATGGCCTGGGCGAGGGTCGCGTGGATGAGCTTGCCCGAACGTGCGTCGCCCAGGGTGACCGGATCCGGTAGCGCGATGACCAGGGTACTGCCCGCGGCTATGATCATGCGCGGAACGCTCAGGGCGGCCGTGGGCCGAGGAGCGGAGTAGCTTCCTGCCGCTGCGCTGCCCGCAGGAGGGCTGCTCGATACCGCAGTCGCGTGAACGTAGCTTGCGGCGCGGATACTGTTGCAGTGCTCGGCGAAAGAGCCGAAGCTTGCGTCCTGGGGGTGCACCTCCAGGACCGCCTTAGCCCCATTGCTGAAGGTGGACTCGAAGAGCACGCGAGAAGCCGAGAAGAAGTCTGCGGATAAGCCTGCGGGCTTGTTTGCGGTCACCATGGTAGCGAAGAGGGCCAGGCCGCTTCCTTCCTGCGAGGTGTCACTGGGGTCCTGGTTCACGAAATAAAGATCGCTCTCATTCAGGTAATCCGCCTCCGATGTCGCGACGAGAGGAGCCTGGTCGCCCAGTCGCACTCTGGTCTCGGTCCAGGCCTTCTTGTGATGAGACGCATTGGCGAGAGCACCGAAAAGACCGCCGGTCTCGTAGTAAGTGGTGGTGTTTTGTTTGAAACCGCCTTCTGTCTTATCCTCCGACTTTGTGTCCGCGATGTAAACCAGGTGGATGTTCAGCTCCGACGAGGTGCAGGTGGCCTGTGCCTCCAATAAGCCGATGCGCTCGCCATCCTCGGTGACCGCAGGCGAGTCGAGGATGAGGATAGAGTGGCTTTCCCCGGTCATCGGGTCTTTCCGAGTTACTGTTTCCCAGAAGTAGTTCGGCGTCTTGCTGCGGGCGACCGTGTGGCTCGCAGGTGTTTTCTCGCCATCTTGTTTTTCTTGCGCGGCGGTTGCGTGACTGTTGAGCATGGCCTTGAGAACAGCCTGCGGTACCCCTTCATGCTTGAGGTGGATGATCGCGGTACTGCTGAGATCAAACGTGTTGGGCTGCTCGGCAATCATCTTGACGATCAATTCAGAATCGATCCCGTTTCTTACCAGGTCCGCAACCGATTGATTCGTGAGAACCTCGGCTTTCTGAGCCCAGAGCGGGCAGCACGCTGCACAAAGAACGAGGGCTATGGCACCAGGCTGTAAAGCGCTTCTGCGAACCGAACTACGCATATTGCACCGCCGACGTGAGTAGCTAGAGAGGCTTGACCCTACCATGGTCCTGCTTGAATAAGGAAGCAATTTGTTGTGCGATGTTGGCGCAGCAGATCGATGAGGCCACTGCCGGAGGTGCCATGCCGGCGGCAACGATCACTCGGCCTGGTGGGACTGGCCGCCCAGGAAAGACGCCCTTCAACAGCACCCTCTAAGCCCACCCAGGCCAGCTAGACGCAACGCGGCGCCAGTGCTGACGAGCCTGTTACGTCGATCTCGGACGCCGGCCGTTGCCGTCTACACAAGCCGCAGGCACTGAATTGGCGCGAAATAAACCGCTGCCGAATCCTGTAGCGGCTGGCATGCAAAGATCAGCCCCACTCAGGACGCCTCGAGGCGTCCTGAGTGGAAGGCGCACGACTTTGTACCAGCACGCCGCAAGACCGTCTCGCGCCGCGATCAACCAGCCTGCCCCCAGCGCGCCAATGCAATCGGCTGGTAGTACCCGCTTTCTTCCGGCATGATCCAACGCACATCGTGGAAGCCGGCCATCTCCAACTCGCTCGCTAACTCGCCGCGCACAATGCATCGATACTCACACGCAAAGTGCCGCGTCGTCCACGCGCCCGCCGCTTCCTCCGTGATGTGCAGGTGAACGATGTATCGCGTTGCATCCAGCCAGTCCCAGACCTGGTGCACGATCCGCCGCCTGCCTGCTTCTCCATAAAACGCCGGCGGCTGCATCGTCGGCCTCGAGGTGAGCAGTTCGTCATAGTCGCGAATACTCGCGAGAAACAACCCGCCTGGTTTCAGCTTCGAACCAATCGTCCGAATGGCCTGGCGCACCTGCCCCGCCGATAAGTGCGGCAGGGCATTATCCATCGCCGCCACGACGTCGAAACTGCTGTCCTCTATCTCCAGCATCGCTGTCATGTCGGAGACCAGGCAGCGCACCTCCACGCCGCGCCCCATCACCTCCTGTCGCGCGCGGACGACGGCTGCTTCGCTCAGGTCCGACGCCGTCACCACGTGTCCAGACCTGGCAAAGCCGATCGACTGCGTGCCTATGCCGCACGCACAATCCAGGATCCTGAGAGGCCGCGCAGGCAGGGACGCCTTCAACAGCGAATCAAGAACCTTCCGCTGCCGTTCGATCGCACTGTCCCAGTCCTCGAAGATCAGGTGGTAGTAAGCCGCGAGTGAATCATAGAAACCGAGAACGCCCTGGTCCACGCCGCCCCTCTCTGATAACTCGCCACTTACGACGCTCCACTTACGGCTGCACCACTTACAACTCGGTCGAGTGCGTCTTCAGCAATCCCCTCGCATGCTCAATGAAATCAAGCAGCTGCATCGATCCCCCGTCGCCCTTGCCGCGCGTCCGCACACTCACCGCCGCCGCGTCTGCTTCCTTGTCTCCCATCACTAGCACATACGGAACCTTCTGCAGCGTGAACTCGCGTATCTTCGCATTCATCTTTTCGTTGCGCGCATCGAGGTGCACCCGCAGCCCCGCCATCTCCAGGTGCGTCTTTACTTCCTGCGCATACGGCAGGTGTCGTTCCGCAATCGGCACCAGGCCAACCTGCACTGGCGCCAGCCACAGCGGAAACGCGCCCGCAAACTGCTCGATCAGCACGCCGAAAAAGCGCTCCACGGACCCGAACAGCGCACGATGCACCATCACCGGCTGGTGCCGCTCGCCATCCTCGCCCACATACTCGAGCTCAAACCGCGCCGGCAGGTTGAAGTCGAACTGCACAGTCGATAACTGCCACAGCCGCCCCAGCACGTCCACCAGCTTGATATCGATCTTCGGCCCGTAAAACGCGGCCTCGCCCGGGATCGTCTTGTATGGTATTTCCTTGCGCTCGAGCGCACGCACCAAGGCACCCGTCGCCAACTCCCAGTTTTCGTCCGACCCTGCCCAACTCGCACGCTCGCGCGGGTCCCACGTCGATAACTCCACCTTGAAGTCAGCAAAGCCAAAGGTTGTCAGCACCGATTGCGCAAACTCGATACAGGCCACAACTTCATCCTCGATCTGCCCCGGCGTGCAGAAAATATGCGCGTCATCCTGCGTAAAGCCGCGCACCCGCAGAAGCCCATGCATCGTGCCCGATCGCTCGTACCGATACACATTGCCCAGCTCCGCATAGCGCACCGGCAGGTCGCGATAACTCTTCGGCGAGTTCTTGTAAATTAAAATGTGGAACGGGCAGTTCATCGGCTTCATGCGGTAATCCGCATCGTCGAGCTCCATCGGCGTAAACATATTCTCTGCGTAAAAGCCTTCGTGCCCGCTGGTCTGCCACAGGTTCACCCTCGCCACGTGCGGCGTGTACACCAATTCGTAACCGCGACGGATACACTCGTCACGCATCCAGTCTTCCATCACCTTGCGGATGATGGCGCCCTTCGGATGCCAGAAGATAAGCCCCGGCCCGGCCAGCTCCTGGATAGAAAACAGGTCAAGCTGTTTGCCCAGCACGCGATGGTCCCGCTTGGCTAGTTCTTCCAAGTGTGCGAAATGCTGGTCAAGCTCCTTCTGCGAAAAAAATGCGGTCCCGTAGATGCGCTGCAACTGCGGATTTTGCTCGTCGCCCAGCCAGTACGCGCCCGCGAGCGATAGCACGCGGAATGCCTTCACCCTTCCCGTTGAAGGCACGTGTGGCCCCCGGCAGAAGTCCGTGAAGCTGCCATTGCGATACAGCGAAATCTCTTCCCCGGGCTTCGTAAAGCGCTCAATGAAGTGCACCTTCATGAATTCGCCCGCGCGCTCGTACTCGGCCAGCCCCAGCTCGCGCGGCTCATACACCCGCTCGAACTTTTCGTCGCGCGCGACCACCTCCGCCATCCGCGCTTCTATCTGCCTCAGGTCGTCCTGGGTCAGCGGCGTTTCGCGATACACGTCGTAAAAGAATCCCGCATCGGTAGCCGGGCCATGCCCCAGCTTCGTATCCGGAAAGAGCTCGAGCAGCGCTGTCGCCATCACATGCGCAGCCGAGTGCCGCACCACCTTCAAGGCTTCCGGGTCCGACTCCTTCAGCAGCGACAGGGCCACATCCTCGTGCAGGGGCGCGGCCAGGTCCACCAGTCGCTCCGCCGCAGCATCCTCCGCTCCATACATGGCGGCTTCCGTCACGCCCGCTTCTGTCTCGGCGTCCCGCACCGCCGTCTCTGCTGCAACCCGCAGCGGACGCACCTTGGCCACGACCACAACCGCTGCCAGCCGGGGTGAGATAGCCTGCGCTATGTCAAGCGGCGTCGTGCCCGCCGGCACCACCCGCACGGCGCCATCCGGCAGCTGCACCCGGATCATGCCCTCACCTGCCTCGAAAACTGCTCCCGCCTGCCGCCCCGTACCCGCGTGTGCGCCTGCCTGCCCGCTGCTGCCCTGTATCTCGTCACTCATATCCACAAACCAGCATAGCGCCTTGAACGCCGCTTCTTCGCTTTCTGGACGCTGCCTGCTCGCGCCGGGCACGCTGCGTGACCTTGGTAAGCCGCCCGCGCCTATGCACCCTGATCGCTCCCGTGCGATGTGCCGATAGAAGCACCATCTCCAGGAGAACGCACCAACCAGTGCTTCTTTCGCGCCCAATGCACCACAACCCCGTGCCTCAGCGATGGACGCCGAGCCCGGTAGCACCTAGATGGAGTTTGTACGCATGCACCCTGGATCCCTGTTGCGCCAGGAACTGGCCGGTGACCTCGTCATCGAGCCTTTTCTTGGTATCTACGACTGCTTCTCCGCAAGCATTGCCGCCCCTTACTCCAGCAACCTTTTTCTGTCCGGTTTCGGCTTCAGCGCCAGTCACTACGGTCTGCCCGATGCCGGTTACGTCGCCTGGTCCGACATGGTCGCCGCTTCCGGCCGCATCCGCCAGATCCTTCCCGCGCACAAACTCCTGGTCGACATCGACGATGGCTATGTCGACATCCCCACCGCGCAGCACGTGGTTCTGCAGCTGGAACGGATGGGCGCTGCCATGGTCATGCTGGAAGACCGGGCCCGGCCTCGCCGCTGCGGCCACGTCGACGGCGAACAGTTGCTGCCGCTACCTGCCTACATCGACAAACTCACCGCCGTGCTCGGACAGCGACAGGAGATCTGCGTTCTCGCCCGCACCGATGCTTCCGGTGAAGACATCTTCCGACGCGTCGACGCGATCTCCAGGACCAGCGCTGATGTCCTCCTGGTTGACGGCATCGATTCAGTAGAAACACTGCGGCGCGTCCAGGCCTGCACCGACAAACCGCTGCTCTTCAACCAGATCGCCGGCGGCAGGAGCCCGAGGCTGTCCATGGGCGAGCTACGGGGCATGGGCGTCCGCCTGGTGCAGTACTCGACGCCCCTCCTGTTCGCCGCGCAGGCCGCAATGAAGGGAGCCATGACCGACCTCTTCGCGAGCGATGGCCTCCTTCCCTTGACCTCGGGCCGGCCTGCCATCGGCGTCAAGGATTGCATCGCCCTGCTGGAACGGAATGTGCAGAAAAGCGGACCCGCCGCAGGGACCCCTCTACCGAGCACTCTCCCTGGCACGCCGGCACCTGCCCCGCTCCTGCCTTTAGCTACGCTCGTGGGCGACGCTGCCTCGATGGTCAGGCAGCAGGAGCTGCGGATTGTGGAGACCCATGCCTGAGCAGCGCGACCTATGACGCCCCCCCCCGCGACGCACCGGGAGCGACCCTGCGGCCCGGCGCCTCGAGCGCCTGCATCAGGCTGGCTGGGACAGCCGCGATCCGGCCCCTCGCCCATGCTGGGCCTGCTGCTCTGCATAGCAGCCGTCGCGAGGCTCATTGCTCTGCTCGCACACCGGGGCGCATACTCGCTCTATGCCGGGACCCTCCAGCACCCGCAGCGCCCTGGCGCTCCTCGGTTTCGTTGCCGCTACCTTCGCCGTCTCCGG
>CAXTEW010000098.1:4238-10146 GCA_964243175.1 uncultured Acidobacteriaceae bacterium | reverse complement strand
AAGTCGCCTGCCCCAAGGTCATCGATGAAAATCTTGCCGTCCGGCTGCAGCAGGGTGATTCTGGCGGTGCCCGAGATCATGTACGCCCACTCGTCCGCGGTATGCCAGTGCAATTCACGGAACGACCCAGAGGTAAGCCGCATGTTCACGCCGGCCAGCTCCTTTGAACTGGGCAGTTCCTTTTCGGTGACCTCGTGCGTCCAGCCGCCGCCCTGCAGGCGCTTTCGCGCCAGGTCAAAGGAGTACCAGATCGCCCCAGGGTCTCCATGATCCGTAAATGGAGGATCATTCGTACTGGGATTCTCTGCCAGCAGAACCTTGTTTTCCTGTCCCGGGTCGCTGGCACTGTTGTCGGTTCTGCCTGCCTTGGCTTCCGCACGGTTCTGCGCCATGGCCTGCATACCCGCGATGCCAAAACCAGCAAACGCCGCCGCACCCACAAACGCCCGTCGCGATACCGGACTCGGCGCTTCCTCGGGCAAGCCCTCGTGTTCCTGGTCCTTCCTCAAAACCACTTTCTCCAAAACTGCCCTCCAGACTTAAGCGAAGATGAAGGCTCGCATGAGCGGTAGGACGAGGATTCTGCTCTTTGCGCCGCCCGGCAGCGCCGAATCCCGGCTGCGCCGCCCACCGGCTTGCGCAGCCGCGTTGCATTTGGGACACTTGTGGTTCGGCATGGACACAGCGGAGACCATACTCGTCAAACACTTCTGTGTCGAAGGCCGGGTGCAGGGCGTCGGCTTTCGCTGGTTCGTGCATAGAGAGGCAGCGGCACTGGGGCTGCGCGGCTGGGTGCGCAACACTGTCAACAGTGCTGTTGAGGTGGTGGCAGCAGGTTCCCCGTCCATGCTGTCGCAGCTGCGTACAGCGCTGGAACAGGGGTCGCGCGGGAGCCGCGTCGATCGCGTCAACGAGTCAGAGTTGCCTCCCAGCCAAGCAGACACCCTGGGAGCATTCACCATTGAAGGAGCCTGGTAATCCATGCCAACCACAAACCCCGAAGTCGATGCCGACAAAGGCTACAACAGCGATTTCCTGAAAAGCCTCGTACGCACGATCCCGGATTTTCCCAAGCCCGGCATCCTCTTCTATGACATCACGACGCTGCTGAAGGACCAAAAGGGCTTTCGCGAGCTAATCGATGGGTTGGCGGCGCACTATCGCTGGCACAAGATCGACCTCATTCTCGGTATCGAGGCCCGCGGCTTCATCTTCGGTCCTGCCCTGGCTTACCGCCTGAACGCAGGTTTTGTTCCCGTGCGGAAACCGAACAAGCTGCCGTCCGAAGTCGTGCGCGTCGCCTATGACCTGGAATATGGCTCGGACTCGCTCGAGCTGCACAAGGATGCTATTGCCCCAGGGCAGCGCGTGCTGCTGGTGGACGATCTGCTCGCAACCGGCGGGACGATGGAGGCGACCATCAAGCTGGTGAAGCAGCTGGGCGGCGAGATCGCCGGTCTGGCCTTCGCGGTGGAGCTGGACTTTCTGAAAGGCCGCGAACGCTTCCCCGAGTACGACGTCTTCAGCCTGCTGCATTACAGCGAGTAAGCGCGCTCACGCACGAGCCGGTACCAAAAACAGGCTGCGTCCGGTCGACCGGGGCAGCCTGTGCTGTTTCGTAGATGCTGCTTATCCTAAGCGCGGGCGCCGCGGATGAAGTGGAAGATGATCGAGATCACTGCGAGGACCAGCAGCACGTGGATACCCAGCGCGGCCACGTGAAAAACCGTGAAGCCCAGGATCCAAGCCAGAACAAGAACAATACCGAGTATCAGCAACATAGGTTCTCCTTGCGGGCACGCTTCGGGGCGCGCACCGCGATTCGCCCCTTGTCGGATGTGCATGCAGGGAAAAGGTTTGCTGGCCGGCAGCCTCTTTATCCTCGCTGTCCTGCAACGAGTCACTGACGCTGCGCTACTTCGGCGCCGGCTCGTCTACCAGGTGCACCTCGTTCGCAATCGTCGTCAGCCGCGTATCCGTAGCCTGCTCCTCGGCCAGTGTTTGCCCCAGCAGCGCTGCCACCTGCGGCTGGTTCATGGCAGCGGCATAGGTTTGCGCGACGCTGTACGTTGCAATCTCCCAGTGCTCCACCCGCTTGGCCGCGGCTACCAGGCTCGCATCGACTACATGCGGATCCCCACCCTCACCCATCCGGTCCTCGGTTTCCCGGATCAGTGCTTTCACGCTGAACCCGCGACCACCGCGAGGACTTTCCTCTAGCGTCTCAAAGACCTTCTCCAGCCGTTCGATGTGAGTCTTCGTCTCTTCCCCGTGCTTCCGGAACAGGGCCTTCAGGTCGGCAGAGTCGGCCCCTCGCTCCATCCTCGGCAGCGCGTCCTGGATCAGCGTTTCTGAAACATAGACTTCCTGTAACTCATCGATCAGCAGTATGCGTAAAGTTGTGAGCTGCATGCCATGGTCCCCGGCTCCGGCCACGCTTGCGCGAGAAGCTCTGGAGCATCTCTCTGTGAGGTTCAGCAGGTTGAGATGCGGGATGCCGCCGCAGGCCAGGAGGCAGCGGCCGGCTATTCACACGACTCGCCGGTGATGCGCAGCTGCTCCCCAGGCCGCAGCCAGCCTTTGCGAAGAAACCAGCTCTCCATGGCTGCGGTCAGCGCCGGCACCGGTACGCGGAACCCTGCTTCCATCAGGCCGTCGGCAAGAGGAAGCGTGTCATCAAAGACAGCCTGGTTGGTGAAGTTGCGCATGGCGAAGTTGTCGAGCCATGCGAGCGGCACGGGTCGCCCATGCAGGGCCTCCGGGGCAGCCTGCCCGACGTCGAGACTGGTAGCTTCCTGCCTGTCCAGCGAGTGGTCGAGCCGGGGCGCGGAACCAGGCCCGTCTATCGCAATGTGGAGCCGTCGTGCAAACATCTGCCCTCCCCACGCCGCCGTAGCCGCCAGCTACAGCGTCAATTACTCCACCTGCTGCTGCTTGCTGCGAAGCAGGGCGCACAGGTAGCGTAGAGGGCTATGGGCATTGCAGGCAAGGTCGCGCTTCTGGGCGCTAACGGCGGTGTTGGCAGAACATTAGGGCCCTTGCTAAGCCGACAGGGACACCGCTACCGGGTGGTTGGCCGGTCGCTTCTGGCCCTGCAGATCCGCTTCCACGAAGACCCTCTGTGCGAGCACCTGGTATGGGAGCCCGAGGATGCGGCGGCGTCGGCTGCCAGCTTTGCGCGGGCATGTGAGGGCGCCGGCACCGTCGTCTACCTGGTCGGTCTTGCGCTGTGGAAGTTCAAGGATCATCTCCCGCTGATTGAAAAGGCGCTGGCTGCGGCTCGCGCGGCCGGCGTCCAGCGCTTCCTGCTGGTCAGCTCGAACTGGAGCTACGGCGCCCCGTTTGGCCAGGGTATCCGCGAAGATCATCCCCGGATACCGCCTTCCAGCAAAGGCCGCATCCGCCGGGACCAGGAGGACCGGGTCCTCGCCGCGCATGTCGCCGGAAACTTCGCTACCGGCGTCCTGCGCATGGCTGACCTGTACGGCCCCCGGGTTGAGGCCAGCTACCTTTGGAGCGTCTTCCAGGCTGCGCGCAAGGGCACGGAGGCCCAGGTACTGGGGCCGATTGATCGCCCCCACGAATTCACCTTTGTACCGGATGCGGCAGCCACCATCCTGCGCCTGGTCGAGGCGGATACCGCATGGGCAGGGGCAACGGGACAGGCCTGGAACCTGGGTGGCTCCGCGGTGACGACAGTGCAGGGCATGACCGAGGCAATCTTCGCGACCGAACGCGTGCCCGCCAGGTACAACGTACCCGGCCGCCTAATGATGCGCCTGGTGCGCGTGATGAACCCCTACATCCGCGAACTGGAGGAAATGCACTACCTGCTGCGGGAGCCGCTGCTTCTGGATGACAGCAAGCTGGCCGCGGCGCTGGGCCCGCTGCAGAAAACGCCCTATGCGGAAGGCATTCGACAAACGCTCGCCATGCGGTGAGACCTGGCTGGAGCGCGGTGAGGACCTGCATCAGGACCCGCGGTTGCGGTGGTTGCTCTCGTTACGCGTCGCCCGGCGCCAGCTTGCCCCAGTAGGCGAGCGATACCGCGTCGCCAGTGTCTGGCAGCACGGGAAGCTTCGCCGTGTTCACTGCCTCTTTCAGCACCGCGTCCAGGTGGGTCAGTACCTCGTCGACGCTCATGGTGTACATCTCCCGGCCATTGTCATAGCCGTTCTCCACCGAGTGCTTTAGATACCGTCCGGCAATCTGCGCTGCCATCATGTCGGTAATCACAAAGCCGGTCCTGCGCTTGTACTCGACCCACGCGTCGCAGGGCATGGCAATCCACAGGGCCCGGCCATTCACGTCGAAGCGGATATCGACAGCGTCCGCATGGCGCGTCGCGATTGCGGTCATCAGTGCCTTCCAGCGGCAGTGCAGGTCTTCGCCGGTCCAGTGATCTGCTACATGGAAATCGTCGTACATATGCTGTGAGCTTACTTCCATGTCGGGAGCGGGGCAAGCCGCCTGTTCGCAGACAAAAATAGCGAAAAAGAGCAAACATATTTTTTCAGGCGAGCTGCGTCCAATAAGCCACGACTTCCCGAGCCTATAGCTTTCCAGGAGTTCCCCAGTGACCACCCGTTCCCCCGAATCTCTTGAGCGTTTCAAGCAGAAGCTGTCCGCGCAGCAATCCATCCTCGAGCGGAATATGAAGTCCGCCGTCCAGGAGGGCCGCCAGGCGAACACGGATGACCTGCAGGATGCCGCGGACCTCGCCGTGCAGTCCTACCAGAAGGAACTGCTGTTCCTCCAGGGAACGCAGGGACATACGCAGCTGACCCAGGTGCGCGCAGCTCTGGATCGCCTGGACGAAGGCACCTTCGGCGAATGCCTCCAGTGCGGCGAGATGATTGGCGAAAAGCGTCTTGAGGCAGTCCCCTGGGCACCCCACTGCATCGCCTGCCAGGAAAAGATCGAGAGGGGCGAGATCGCGGATCCAGTCCGCGCCGCCTAAAGTCTAAGACAGCGGGGGCCCCACGTCTCGCTCCTGAGACGTGGGATTTCAACCCACTCACCAGGCTTGACCGATCATTTCACGACGCCACGGATCATACCCCGATCCCATTCGGCAGCCATGCCCCGCGATTGCTGCGGCGGGAACGCCGCTGCTAGACTGAAGTGTGCGTGCGACAGGCGATCAGCCGCGCCGCTCACATCCTTGCTCGTACACATCGGATTGATACGTGGATATCCAGACAACGCCCCGCACGCCCGCAGCCGGCACCTACGCCCGCGCCACTGCCGTGTCACCTTCCTGGCTGGACCAGAATAAGCAGCAGGCTATTCGTCTCTCCGTGATTGGCGTCGCGGCTCTTTTTGCCATCATTGTCGGCTCGATCTGGGCCGCTAACCAGGCCGAAAAGGCACAGAACGCATTCAGCGACGCCATGGATGTATACGACTCACCCATCCAGCAGGCTGGGCAGCCTCCGGTCCCAAACGCCAAGACCTACCCCTCGGCAGCAGCTCGCGCCAAGGATGCAAATCCCCTCTTCCGGGCCGTAGCGGATAAGTACAGCTGGTTCCGCGCCGGTGACAACGCGCGGTACTTCGCAGGGCTGACCGCTGAGGATTTGGGCAACACGAGTGAGGCAGAAGCCGACCTGAAGAAAGCTGCGGAGACCCACGATGCAGGCCTGGCTTCCCTGGCGAAGATGGCCCTCGCCAGCCTGTATATCAACAGCGGGCAGCAGGCGCAGGCCTTCACACTGTATCGGGGGCTGATCGACCACCCCACGGCAACCGTCTCGGCCAATGCGGCGCGCCTGGCACTGGCCGGCGCCCAGGAAACAAGCGACCCCCAGGCCGCCCGCGTGCTCTACGCCAAGGTCAAGGACACCGACAAGACCACGGCCGCGGGCCAGATCGCTTCGCAGCGGCTGGGCAGCAAGTAACTCGATTC
>CAXTEW010000098.1:0-4138 GCA_964243175.1 uncultured Acidobacteriaceae bacterium | reverse complement strand
GCGCGCAGCCGGCGAAAAGCGATGCACCCCCGGCAGAGTGAATCGCGCAGCTGGAGCCCTGGCTAAAGCCCTGGCTCTTAGCGCGCGTCTGCCCGGAATTTCTCCTTCACAAATTCTGTCAGGAATGCGACCAGTGCCAGCACGATCGAGGCGATGACGGCACTCTTGTGCCCGGTCACGTAGTAGCCGATCTGCGTGTTCGTGGTCGCGAGTATCAGCAGGAAGTCAGCAATGGCAATCAATACATAGAGCAGTCCAGCCGGTACCTGGAAGTCCATCACCCGCGCACTCTTGATGATCAGCGCATTGACGAAGCCGATGATGAAGCCGATCGTGAATGTGGATTGCATGTACGAGCTGTGAAAGCCCGACAGGACATTTGCCAGGGCGAAGAAAGTAAAGGCGAAAATAACCCACGAGAGGCCAAAGGAGAAGAGTGTAAGAATCATAAGCTGCGCATGCGTTCGGCTGAATCATAGCGCATGCACTCCGGTTTTGCACCCATTCCACGGTGCTCTCGCATTGCAACAGTAACTGTGGGAACCTTTTAGTATGGGCGCTCGCGTGATCCTCTTGACTTCGCTGCTCTGCCTGCCGCTCTCCTGCGCCGCGCAAAACACCAAACCGCTCCCAAGCGTCGCTTCACTGATCCACGACGTGCAAGCCAATCAGCTGCAGCTGGATAAGGTCCGGGAAACCTACACCTTTCGCGAAACACAAATAATGCATCAGCTCGACAAGCATGGAGCCGTCAAGAAAGAGGAGCGGCGCGAGTACAACGTTTTCTTTGTCAACGGGCACCCGATCCAGCGGCTGGTGCGGAAAGACGGCAACGCACTGAGCCCCGCGGATGAAACAAGGGAGACAGAACACATTGAGCACAAGGTGCAGGATGCCCAGCAGACGCCGCCGGGGGATCTGCTGAACAGCCGGCACCAGGTAAGCATCAGCCGGCTGCTTGCCATCGAACAATTCAGCAACGAGCGGCGCGTCATCATGGATAACCGACCCATGATTGCACTCGATTACACCGGCGACCGGAAGGCCCAGACGCACGGCATCGCGGAGGACGCGTCAAAGCACCTGACCGGGACAGTCTGGGTCGACGAGAAAGATCTCCAGGTCCGCCGTGTACAGGCGACCCTGGATAGCCCCTTCCGGCTGGAACTCGGCCTCGTCTCACTCTCCCAGGGCTCCAGCTTCACCTTCGATCAGAAGCTGGTCAACAATGAAGTCTGGCTACCTACCAGCGCGTCTGTTCACATCGAGGCGAAAGCCGCTCTGTTCCTGGGCTATCACGTGCAGGTTGAAATAGTTGACGATCAGTATCGACAGTTCAAGGCGGCAGCCGAGCAGCAGGACGGCTCCACCGGTCACTAGCAGAGTCTTGCCAGGTGAACCAGCGGCGAAGCAGCCGCCCTTGCCTGCCGGCATTGGATAAAAGCTTACTGCGGCTGCTGCTCGTGCTGGGCCCGCATCTCCTGCATGTGCTCCTTGCGGTCCGCAATCATCTTGTCGTACTTGGCCTTCTGCTCCGGCTGCAGGATTGCTGTAAGCCTGCTGTTCGAGCTGTCATCGAGCGAGTGCATCTTGGTCATTTTGTCCTCGCGCGACATGCTCTGATCCTGGTGCAGCTGCATCAGCTGGTCGTGACGGTCCTGCAGGATCGGCTTGATCTGCGATTGCTGGTCACTCGTCAGCGACAACGCTTTGGTCAGGTGCGAGAGCTCCTGGTCAGGAGACATCGGGCCATGTCCGTGGTGCATCGACTGCGCGCCCTGGTCCTGGGTGCCATTATCCTGGGCGAACAACGCGGAACCTGAGGCGAGCCCCAGGCAAAGAACGCTGTTGAGAGCGATGGTGCTGATTGGTTTGCGCATATCTGTGTTTCTCCTTCAGCCATAGAGACACAAATGACACGCGAGAGTTGTCAGCGGGCGTGTGAATCAGCGAGCGGCGGCATGACCACCGGCTGCGACCGTAGTCCGCAGCGCAGCAACGCGGAATCAAACGCGGGCAGGCCCAGCACCGAACCCGTCGGCGCCCCATCCGCGCGCGGCAGATAAGCGTAGGACAGCACCGCGCGGAAGTGGTCCTCGCCCGGGTTCTGGCAGTGCTCACAGCCTGGCCGGAAACGCAGCGTTGGCGCCTGCCTGGCAAATGCCGTCCACTCATACGAGGCGTGTGCCTGGATCAGGCGAGCCGCCGGTGGCCTTACCCCGGCAGGCGCCTGGTAGGCAAAGAGGGGCCCCAAGGGACGCAGCGCATTGACCAGGCTTCCGCCCGAGCCGCTCGAGGCGCGCCACAGCCACCGGCCATGCACCTCGGCATACCAATCCACGCTCAGTGGCGTCGGGTCAGCGATCGCGATCGCCTCATCGCTGTCATTGCGGACGGTCAGCAGGAAGCCGGTTCCCTGTGCGGGATGCTCCTCCGCCAGGTACTCGGCCTGCAGGCTCACGCGGGCGCACTGCGGGAGCGTGGGCGCCGTCGGGGACACTACCGGTGCCGACGCGAAGCAGGCGGTGACTCGAAGCAGGCAAATCGAACCCGCGAAGCACAGGGCACGCAGGTTGCGGTTCAAACGGCAGGAAAGAAGCACGATCCCACTCTAAACGAACTCCCGCCGCCAGCAGCGTGCTCGTCAGGCCCTCACGCCGAGCGATTCCGTAGTAAATGCAGGTGCCAACATCACCAGGTGCATGCACCCCGAAGCGCACGCTTGCGGCAGCGTTTCATACGACCCATGCACGTTTGAAAGCTACCGGGCAAAGAAGAACGATCAAGAGGGAGTGTTGCGCAGGAGCAGCTGTTCCGACCCTACATCGTAGACGCCACCTTGCCCTCAGGCCGCGCGTCTTCCGTGCCCTTGGCGATAAGCCAGAATGCCAGAGGTACTTCGTACAACAGGATCGGGAACCAGAGCCAGTTCACGACCGTTGCTGGGATGATGGTGGCGATCTGCAAGGGAACGAAAAGCAGCTGCACTCCGATCGTCACCACTCCAGTCCATGCAAGCCAGCGGGGAATTAGGTGACCCTGCACGAACAGCCAGGCGAAAAGAAATCCGCCCACGACAAAGCAGAACTCGCTGAAGCCATTGTCCGGACGATGCAGGATCTCTTCTACCAGAGCGGGATCAGGGACCGGGCTGGCGCGAATCGCGGGAGTCGCCGCGATCTGCATCAGCTCAAGCTTGTCGAGCAGCGGAAAGAAACCGAGCAGACTTTCACCCACACGGAAGAGCATCGCGAGTAGCGCGAGCGTCGCGTCAACCCCTCTCACCAGCTGGTACAGCGTCACCGCCAGGACAATAGCGCAGATAATCTGCAGGAGATCCAGGAGTACGGTGACGCGGGCTAGCCCGGTCATCGTGCCGAGAGTGGAGAGTACCTCCGAAACATTGCTCCCTACCGTGGTCCTTGCAGAAAGTACGGCACTCGACATGGCGGCCATGATGTAGCAGAGGTAGGCTACTCCCGCTATTTTGGCATCTGTGCGTTTCGTCACGACGTGCTCCCTGTCCGCCCTCAATGCCGCGGATCGCCTGCTCTGGTAAAGCGTTCGAGGTGGGTACGAAGGACAGTCTCTGCCGGTTCCCGAGCGTTTCCCGTTAGGCGCAGCGACCTGGCCCAAGTTAACGGCGGGGTTGTGAGGAAAAGAGACAATCGGCAAAAACGAGAAAGGCCCGCCGGGTGGCGGGCCTTTCTGGTGTTATTACCGGCGATGTCCTAATCTCCCACACACCTACGCGTGCAGTACCATCGGCCCGGCGAGGCTTAACTTCCGTGTTCGGGATGGGAACGGGTGGGACCCTCGCAGTATGATCACCGGTAAACTTGTCGGCGTTGGGTCACGGATCTTACCCCGTGACTCCCCATGTCATCTTCATGGGGCCGCCAGATGTCTCACAACGAAATCGATTGGGTGTTACATCCTGAACGCACAAGGCCATATGTTGAATGCTCTAGGCAGCGAACTGCACAGAGTTAATTCTATGGACAAGCCGAACGGGCGATTAGTATTGGTAAGCTGCACGCATTACTGCGCTTCCACCTCCAACCTATCAACCAGATGGTCTTTCTGGGCCCTTCAGGGAGATCTCATCTTGGAGCGTGCTTCCCGCTTATATGCATTC
>CAXTEW010000097.1:0-10190 GCA_964243175.1 uncultured Acidobacteriaceae bacterium | reverse complement strand
CACTCTTTGGCAACTGCCTCCCTAATACGCTCGATACGACGGTTGAGCCGGGGAGCTTTGGTGGCAAGCCCGACACCGCGGTGATTACGGGCGACATCCCCGCGATGTGGCTGCGTGACTCTTCAGCGCAGGTGTGGCCTTACCTGCCGCTTGCCCGCGTGGATCTGCAACTGCGCGCGCTCCTGGAAGGCGTGATCCGGCGACAGGCTCGCTGCATCCTGATCGACCCGTATGCCAACGCTTTTATGGCCGACCTCCACGCACCACCGCTGAGTTGGAGCCGGACCGATCGGACCGAGCTGAAGCAGGGAGTGGGTGAGCGCAAGTGGGAGTTGGACTCACTCTGCTACCCGATTCGCCTGGCTTACGGTTACTGGCGCAAGACAGGCGGTACCGAGCCGTTTGACGCGCAATGGGCGGCTGCCATGCGGATCGTGGTTGCGACGATGCGCACGCAGCAGCGAAAGGACGGCCCAGGCCCGTACCACTTTCAGCGCGAGGCGCTCAGCCCGACGGAAACGCTCGCAGAAAAGGGATTTGGCAATCCAGTGCGACCGGTGGGCTTGATTGCTTCTGGTTTTCGACCTTCGGACGACGCCTGTATCTTTCCCTTCCTTGTACCGGCCAATCTTTTTGCGGTCGCGTCCTTACGGCAGCTGGCTGCCATGGCGACGTCTGTGCTCAACGATGCGACGCTCGCGCAGCAAGCGAGCGAGCTGGCAACCGAGGTGAGTGGCGCGCTAACGCGGTATGGCACGCTGGCCAGACCGGGTGGCGCGATCTGGGCGTACGAGGTGGATGGGTTCGGCAGCCACGTGCTGATGGACGACGCAAATGTGCCGAGCCTGCTTGGGCTGCCGTATCTGGACGCCTCGCCGGATCGCGCGATGTACGAGCGAACGCGAGCATGGGTATGGAGCGATCAGAATCCCTGGTTCTTTCGCGGCACAGCGGGGGAGGGAATCGGCGGCCCCCATGAAGGGCACGGGATGATCTGGCCTATGTCGCAGATGGTCTACGCGCTGACAAGCAGTGCAGACGCGGAGATCCGGCGAGCGCTCGCGATGCTCAAAGTTTCAACGGCAGGGATGGGCTTCATGCACGAAAGCTACGATTGCAACAATCCGCGCGTGTATACGCGGAGCTGGTTTGCCTGGGCGAACACGTTATTTGGCGAGCTGGTAGGCGGTCTCGCATACCGGCGGCCTACGTTGCTCATCCCGTAAGGCTGCTTCCGCGGCGTGGCCAAGAAGCCGGTCCTCTTTCAGTGCGAAGCAAGCATGTTCAGCCTGGTGTGCAGAGGCAGAGCATATCATCATGGAGGCTCTATGCAGAGTACTGTCAGCCGGCGCGACTTCGTTCTGATTGCAGCAGCAACTACCGCCGCGTACGCGTGGAAACCGGCGCTTGCAGCGACGTCGCTCAGCAGCACTCTCCTGCCTCTCGTAGAAGGTGCTCTGTTCGATGTAGCGAGAAACCGCATCGCCTATCAATCGAGCGCCGCAGACGACGACCACACCGCGCACCTGGTGACGGATGGTAGCGAAGAGACATTCTGGGAGTGCGCTGGAACCGGCGAGCAGTGGATCATCGTCGAACTTGCCGAGACGCTGCCGATCGAGCGCCTGAGTCTTCGCTGGGGCGAGCAGCCCGCGTACCAGTACCACTTAGAAGTCTCGCAGCAAAACGAAACCTCTGCGGAGTGGCAGAGCATTCATACCTCGGCGGCAAACTCGGCAACAGGTGGCGTAAACGACGGGCGCCAGGCCGTAGAACAAATTCGTCTTAAGCCCACCCCCGTGCGGCGTATCCGACTGACAGGCACCGGTGCGGATGGCCGGGGATTCTCGCTGCGCAGCATCCAGGCGTGGAGCGCGAAGCACCCGGCCCCGCCATCTACCCGCAAGCCGTCGATGACGAGAAAAGCTGTCCTGCTCAAAGAGGGATGGATGCTGCAGTGCGCACTTTTCACCACGAGCGCTCCTGCATCCTTGTCCTCCCCTTCGGACTCCGGTCCGGGCTGGCTACCTGCTGTCGTGCCGGCTACGGTGCTCGCCAGCTATGTCGCTCATGCCGCCGTTCCAGACCCTTTCTTTGGCAATCAGCAGACGGAAGTTTCCGAAGCTTTCTTCACCCGCAACAACTTTTGGTACCGCAATGTCTTCGACATTTCACCGGAGTGTCGCGGCCGCCATCTGTGGGTGGTCTTTGAGGGAATCAACTGGAAGGCTGATGTCCTTTTCAATGGCGCGACACTTGGCAGCATAGCGGGCTCGTTTTTACGCTCGCGTTTCGAGCTGACTCACACAGCTCTTCTCGGCGCGACCAACTGCCTCGCCGTTCTCATTCATCAGGTCGCGCATCCTGGCGAGATACAGCATAAGCAGCTGCGCGGGCAGTACCGCAACGGCGGCATCCTCGGGCTGGACAGCCCTACCTTCCTGGCCAGCATCGGGTGGAACTGGCTGCCCACTATTCGTGGCAGGAACATCGGCATCTGGAACGATGTTCGCCTGGAAACAACTGGCGACGTAATTCTCAGCGATCCGTGGGTCACGTCCACACTTATTGCGAACAGCAAGGCCGACTTGACCGTTCGCGGCGAGATTGTGAATGTATCGGACAGCCCGCAGCATTGTGTTCTCACCTTGACACTCAGCGGCCATCGACTTACGCAGCAACATGCATTTCTCTTGCAGGCACGCGAGACGCGTTCCATCTCCGTTGACAAATCGGCCGAGCCCGCACTTACGATTGCGGACCCGCAGCTCTGGTGGCCTAATGGTTACGGCGCGGCGACACTGCACACCATGGCGCTGGAGCTTCAGTGCGGGGCCGAGGTGAGCGACCAGAAGCAGGTGAGCTTTGGTATTCGCAGCATCGAGTACCAGACCGAGGGCGGCATCCTGTCGCTCGTAGTTAACGGCTGCAAGGTGCTGTGCCGGGGCGGGAACTGGGGGATGGATGAAGGCATGCTGCGCTGCGATGCGGCTGGCTATGACCTTCGCGTACGGATGCACCACGATCTTCACCTGGTCATGATCCGCAACTGGATCGGGATGGTCGGGCATGATGCTTTTTACGAAGCCTGCGATCGGTACGGCATTCTTGTCTGGGATGATTTCTGGCTGGCGAATCCGGGAGATGGACCCGACCCAGCCGACCATGCGATGTTTATGAATAACGTCCGTGACAAGATACGCCGGGTGCGTTCGCATCCATGCCTCGCTTTGTACTGCGGTCGCAACGAAGGGGACCCGCCGGCGGATCTGGATGCGGGCATGCGCGAAGCGACCGCCAGCCTGGACGGAACCCGCTACTACATCCCCGCTTCGGCGTCAGGGCTGGTTACGGGACATGGCCCCTACGACAATCAAGATCCGGCCTGGTATTTCGAGCATCGCGGCGCTACCTTCCACAGTGAGCAGGGGATCGTCTGCGTGCCGCCGATTGAGAGTATGCAAGCGATGATGCCGGGGCCAGATCTTTGGCCGGTCAGCGACGCGTGGGCTGTCCATGACTACCAGGATCCGCGCTCTGTTCTCTACACGGAACGCATCGCAAAGCGCTACGGACAACCGGCGGATCTCGCGGATTATTGCCGCAAGGCGCAGCTCGTAAACCTGGAGACAGCGAAAGCGATTTACGAGTGTCTCGCAAGCCGGCAGGGGCCCGGTATGCTCATCTGGATGACACAAGCCGCCTGGCCAGCGCTGCTCTGCCAGCTCTACGATTATGGGTTTGAGCAGACCGGGGCGTACTTTGGCGCGAAGGCCGGCGCGGAGCCACTGCACATCTTCTGGGATCAGTTCAGCCACGCCATCATGGTCGCCAATAACACGGCGCGCATCGAGCGAAACCTGCTGGTAGAAGCGGCCATTCACAGCCTCGCTGGCAAGCCGGTCTGGCAACAGACTGCAAGCCTCGATATGATCCAGGCGGCCACCGCGAAGAGTTGTTTCAGTCTTGATCAGGCAGCGCACGCGGCCGAGATCATGGGGCGGCTCTTCTTTGTCAAACTTCGGCTTCTGCGTGGGAGCGACGTCATTTCTGAAAACTTCTACTGGAGTGCGGATGCTGCTGGCGGGTGCCATGGACTCGCCCAGCTGCCGCCTGTCGCGCTCGTGGTCCGGGCGCAGTCGCACCCGCGGGCAGATATGCTTTCGGTCACGCTCCAGAACGGCGGCGATGGCGTAGCCTTCGCTGTCCGGCTCAAAGTCGTGGATCGCGGTTCTGGTGATCGCATTTTGCCTGCCATGTACCAGGACAACTATGTCTCGCTGGTTCCGGGGGAGGCTCGCACACTAACTATTCGGTTCCCGCAAACACCCTTTGCTCCGGGCGGCTGGCAGATCGTGGTGGACGGCTGGAATGTTGAGCGCAGCGAGCATGCGATCACAAACCTGTCTTCATAGGTGCGTTGCTATCCGGCAGAGGCGTCGCTTAGCGGAAGTCCTTCGCAATTGAGGGTACTGACGCGACAGCGTCTGCCCTGCCGGCCGGATCTCGGACGCTGGATGTCTGAAATTCATACCAGTAAATAGAAACGGTGCGGAAGGCTGGAGACCGACTACGCTCGCCGCGCCGTTTCTCAGCAGGTTCTGTACGAGAGCAGAGCCGAGCGGCGTAGCGGCTCGACCGATCAGGCTGCACGCGAAAGCTCCCCTTGACAAACTTCGCTAAAGGCCTGTTTACTCTAGGCGTTGACCAAACCACCCTATGACAGACACTGCTCCTCGCGACTTATTTCCTGGCGCTCTCGAGATGATGATTCTCGAGTCGCTTCGGCGCCAGCCGGCACACGGCTATGCGCTTGTGCAGCATATCCAGCAGCGATCCAACCACCTGCTTCAGGTGGAAGAGGGCTCTTTGTACCCCGCGCTGCAAAGGCTTCTCAAGGCAAAGCTGGTCAAGGCGGAGTGGGGTGTGTCCTCCACCAATCGCCGGGTGAGAACGTACCAGATCACCGCGGCTGGTCTCCGTCGTTTGGAGCAGCAGATCTCCAGCTTTGAACGCATGTTTGAGGGCATTGCTCTCGTCCTCGACCTTAGCAAATCCCCTGCTAGTTAGATTGAGGCTCCAATGAACTGGATCCCGAGCATCTTGCGCCGCAGCAATTCCCGTGACGATCTCGCCGAAGAGATGCGTTTGCATATCGAGGAGCATGTGGACCAGTTGACACGTGAGGGTTTTAGCGCTCGGGAGGCTGAGCGGCAAGCCCGGATCCGCTTTGGCAATCTGGCGCTTGCAGAGGAGCGCAGCAGGGAAGTCTGGCAGTTGCCAACCCTGGAATCGATCTGGAGGGATGTGCGCTTTGCCGCGCGCCAGCTGCGCCGTTCCCCTGGATTTACGGTTGCGGCTATCTTGACGCTGGCTCTCGCTATCGGCGCGAATGCGGTGGTGTTCAGCATCCTGAATGCTTTCCTGCTGCGGCCTCTCAACGTGGCGCATGCAGAAAGGCTTTACCAGCTCCAGCATGGGGACGAGGCATCGGCTTACCAATCCTATCCCGACTACCTTGATCTGCGTGATCGCAACCACAGCTTCGAAGGACTGGTTGCGTACACGGTCGATGAAGTAGGGCTGGACGCAGGCGGTGACCCAACCGAGGTGTGGGTCGAGGAAGCAAGCGGAAATTACTTCGACGCGCTCGGGCTACGACCATACCTGGGGCACTTCTTCCATGCCGAGGATGAGCATGGGGCTGCGAGCGCTCCGGACATCGTGCTGAGTTATGAATATTGGCACACCCACTTTCAGAACGATCGCAGCATCGTGGGCCGCGTGGTCCGGCTGAACAGGCATCCGTTTACCATCCTGGGCGTTGCTCCGCAGCAGTTCAACGGGACGCTCTTGTTCTTCAATCCCTCGTTGTGGGTGCCCCTGGTCGAGCACCCGGTACTGGGCGCGGATTACCACAGCCTGGATACACGCGCGACCCGTTGGGTCTTTGAAACGATGGGGGTACTCAAGCCCGGGGTGACGGTGGCGCAGGCGACAGCCGATCTGGATTCGATCGGAGCAGACCTCCAAAAAACATATCCAAAAGACGAGCGGAAGATGACCTTCAAGCTGGCTTCCCCAACTCTTTACGGCGACTACCTGGGAGGCCCGGTCAAGGCATTCCTGTCGGGGTTGATGTTGCTGACCGGACTGATCCTGCTGGCTGCATGCGCTAATCTCGGCAGCCTGTTTGCGGCCCGCGCTGCCGATCGCTCGCGAGAGGTTGCACTGCGGCTGGCTCTTGGGGCATCCCGCAGGCGCATCCTGCGCGGGCTCTTTACCGAGGCGTTTTTGATTTCGATTGCAGGAGGCACCGCCGGGGTGTTTGGGAGTGTGGTGCTACTCCGGGCGATGAGCGCGTGGCGTCCATTTTCCAGCTGGCCGATTTACCTGGCGGTGAACCCGGACTGGAAAGTGTATCTGGTTGCGTTGCTGCTGGCGCTGGTCAGCGGCTTGCTGTTCGGTGCAGTTCCCGTGCGCCAGGTGCTTCGGACCAATCCATACGGGATCGTCAAAGCAGGTTCAAGCAGCCGCGCGGGTCGAGGCGTGAATGCGCGCGAGGTACTGCTGGTGGTGCAGATTGCCATCTGTGCGGTGCTCGTCACCTCCTCGCTGGTGGCGGTCCGGGGCCTGATTTACTCGCTCCACGCCCAGTTAGGTTTTGATACTGGTAAGACGATGCTGGCGGAGACCGATCTGAGCATGGCAGGGTACGGCGCGGATCGAGCTCCCGCGATGCAGAAGGAAATGATCCATGCACTGGAAGGCATACCGGGCGTGGAAGCTGTGGGGATGGCGGACTCTGTGCCGATGGGAGTTGGCGGGGACGACGTGATGGTGTTTGCCGACAGCACGGCAGACCTGCGGCCTGTGAACGCGACGACAAACGCTCATATCTTTCGCGTTTCGCCGGGATACTTCCGCGCTGCGGGAACAGCATTGTTACTGGGCCGCGACTTCACCTGGCAGGATGATAAGAATGCTCCATCGGCGGCAGTGGTCAATGGTGAGTTAGCCCGCAAGCTTTTTGGATCCGTCAACGACGCCGTAGGTCGCTATTACAAGATGAAAGACGGAACACGGATACAGGTAGTGGGAGTAGCCCAGGACGGAAAATATTCCAGCCTGACCGAAGACCCGGCACCGGCGGTGTTTGTTTCAGTACTCCAGGCGCCGGCTATCGCGACGACGCTGGTGGTTCGTGCCGGTGGGCAGGACGGCCTCAATGCTGACTTCAATGCAGACACGTTGGCTGCGGCCATGCGAAAGAAGCTAAGACAACTCGATGCCGGGATGCCGGTGATCATCGAAACGAGGGCGACGCCACTGCAGGTGAATATGTTCGGCCCGCGTATGGCAACGGTGTCGCTCGGAGTATTGGGCGTGATGGGGGCGATGCTCTCCATCACCGGAATCTTCGGGATGGCGGCGCACTCGGTCAGCAGGCGGTTGAAGGAGCTGGGCATTCGCGTCGCGCTCGGCGCGCAACGACGCGAGGTTCTGCAGGCCGCGCTGGGACGTGCGTTCAAGCTGCTGGTGATTGGTTCGCTCGCCGGGCTCGGACTGGGACTCCTGGCGACACGTATCCTGGCCTTCATCGTGTACCAGGCCACGCCGCGCGATCCACTTATCCTGGCCGGTGCCGTGCTTGCCATGGCCTTGCTGGGCCTGGTCGCCACATGGATTCCCGCGCAACGCGCACTCTCGGTGAACCCCCTGGTGCTGCTCAGGGAGGAATAAATCTGCAACCAGAACGGTTTGGCCTATCTGCTCACGCTGCCCAGGCAAGCTGGCGAGCTACCTTGCATCTCACCCGGTAGGTAGCGGGAACGCTACCGCATGCATGTGTGAGGAGTGCAATGCCAACTGATCTGGTACGTCCGCAGGATCCGCGTTCCCAATATCCCGGTTCGCCTTCCAGTGTTGAGATCCAGCCCGCGCCTGCGACCCAGGCGGCAATGAGCCAAAAGCCCGATTACGGGGAGCTTTCCTATAAGGGAACCGGCCGCCTCGCGGTCGCAAAGCGCTGCTCACGGGAGCCGACTCCGGCATTGGCCGCGCCGCGGCGATCGCCTTCGCACGAGAAGGTGCGGATGTTGCCATCTGCTATCTGCCGGAGGAGCAAAAAGACGCCGAGAAGGTAGCGCACTACATCCGCGATGCTGGTCGCAAAGCCGTACTCCTGCCTGGTGATGTTTCTCATGAATGGTTCTGCCAGCGCCTGGTGGCTGACGCCGTTGAGCAGCTCGGCGGGCTCGATATCCTGGTCAACAACGCGGGCAAGATGGGCAAGACCGAAGGTCTACTTGAGACCTCGACCGAACGCTTTGACAATCTCATGAAGACCAACGTCTATTCGATCTTCTGGATCACCAAGGCTGCCGTGCCGCACCTTGAGCCTGGCGCATCCATTATCAACACCACAAGCGTGCAGGCTTATAAGCCCTCCCCCAACGTCTTCGACTATGCCCTTACCAAGGCAGCGATCGCCAACTTCACCAAGGGTCTGAGTAAGCCGTTGATGGAGAAGAACGGCATCCGCATCAACGCAGTCGCGCCCGGGCCCATCTGGACGCCCTTGCAAGAAGCGGATGGTGATGAGAAGAAGCTCGAGACGCTGGGAGAGAACACTCCGTACAAGCGTCCTGGCCAGCCTGTCGAGCTGGCTCCCGTGTACGTGCTTCTCGCGTCCCAGGAGGGCAGCTATCTCACGGGCGAAATCTACGGTGTCACCGGAGGGATGGGCATCGCTTAGATTGCCCCGTTGGTGCCGGACCGCGAAGCGATTCTGGTTACGGAACAAACCCAGGTCCCCAGCAGGCGAATGAAGATGTAAGGCCAGGGTACTGCGGTGGCAGGTTGCTGACCTATGAATCGGTCAGCTTACCTTCGCAAGCCCGAGCCCTCGCAGCACATCAAGCAGCCTGGATCAAGAACTCGAAAAGTTCGCCAAAGTCCGGTGCACGTCGAAAAGCGAAATCTTGTTCCCCCCTTGCATAAACCTGCCATATAATCCGCTCTCAGAGACGGCATCAAACTTCTTCGCGACTGGGGTCTCCTGATGGCTCGTTGTCGAACCGTTCTTTTCCTTGCGGGCCTGGGTGCAGCGCTTATTGTTCCGGCTGCTGCCCCTGCCCAGCGCTATGGGTTCGGCTTCAGCAAGCGAGTGGTGACGCTGCAACGTCGCCTGTTGCCAGACGTTCAGCTCGGCGATATCTCGCTTGCGGTCGTCTTTCCTCGCGGCCAGAATGGAATGGACACCGCCACTTTTACCTCTGAGCTGGAAACCCTGGTTTCGCAAAATGGCTCGACCATTCGCCTCGTCAGCCGCAGTCCTCAGTACGAAATCCAGTGCTACGCAACCAACGTCCAGCGTCCCCATATCACCGCAAAAACCGAAAATAGAATCACCACGCGGACAGCGTCCGGCGAAATTACCATGGACGCCCGCCTCGTTCACGCTTCCGATGGCACGGTGATCCTTGCTTTCACCGAGTCCGCCGCCCTGAGCGCGAGTTCTACCGGAAACACCAGCGGCACCGCTATCACCTCAGCGATCAAGATCCCGCCGATTAATTTCCCCGGCCTTCATAAGAACCAGCCTGTCGCCGACGCACCGCCCGTCAGCGCCGAGCCCCTTTCTGACACAGATACAGACGCCTCGCTCAATGCTCGGCTTCTCCGGAGCCTGGCGCTGCACGTCGCCTCGCACATGGCTGCCATGAATGAGTCCGTTCCAGTTCTGTTGGCGGGTGGCGGCTCTCTGGATGAAGCGGATAAATTCGGCCAGAACAGCCGCTGGACAGAGTACCTGGAAGCGCTCAAGGGGACTACCCCACCCACCGCCCCCGCTGACGACGCCTATCGCCTGTATGACATTGGCGTTGCTGAGGAAGCTCTCGGTTACGCAGCCAGCAATCCGCAGTCCGCGTTGAAATATCTACGAGATGCCAGCATCCAGTACAGCCGGGCGGCCGAAGCCAAGCCCGATGAAAAGTATTTCGTTCCTCCGCAGAAGCGTATCGAGGTGGCCATCGTTCGCTATACCGGACTGCTGGAACGGGAAAAAAGTTCTTCCTCCAACGCAGCAAATGGCGCCTCCTCCTCGTCAGGTGCAGGGGCGGCGGCTAAATCTGAGCGGATCACTGACGCCGACGTGATCAAACTTGTTCAAGCCAGTGTTCCCA